>CAYYHF010000088.1:0-9322 GCA_964471415.1 uncultured Clostridia bacterium
ATAGCTTCAAGCACTACGCAGAAGGCCCCCGCCTCTTCCAGAGCCAAAGCATCGTCCACTAGTCTCTGCGCGGCAACGATATCCTTCCCCTGAACCCTAAAGCCGCCCAGCTGCGAGCTGCTCTGAGGGGTCAACCCGATATGCCCCATCACCGGAATACCGGCCTTGACTATGGCGGCGACTGTGTCGGCGACTCTCACGCCGCCCTCCAGTTTCACACAGTCCACTTCTGCTTCTTTCATGAACCTTCCGGCGTTCTCCACAGCCTTCTCTTTGCTCACTTCATATGACATGAAAGGCATGTCGCCGACTATGAAAGTGTTGGGCGCGCCTTTGACCACCGCCCTGGCGAATATGATGAGTGTGTCCATGTCGATTGGAACAGTGCTCTTGTGGCCCAGCATCACCATAGCCGCAGAATCGCCGACCAGAATCATCTCGATGTCCGTCTTGTCAACTTGCGTTGCAAGCGCATAGTCATAGGCGGTAACCATAGTGAATCTCTTGCCCTGTCGCTTCATATCCAGAAACCCCGGGATTGTGGTCTTCTTCTTCGCCTGTCCCACCCGAGTCGCCTCCCTAGACCTGCTTTTCGTAGCTTGCTTCGATGGCCATTATGAGGTCCCTGACGGCGCGGTTGACGGGTGTGCGCACGCCCAGTTTCTCGCCCTCCCCGACAATGGCGCCATTGATGAACTGGATTTCCGTTTTTCTCTTTCTCAACACATCCTGCAACATGGAGTTGATGTTGCCGCTAGTCTTTTCGCAGACAGCCGCCACCTGAGCGACCATGTCGGGGTGTGTCAATCTGATCCCCTTCATCGCTGCCACTTCCAGGGCTTCCTCGACTAGTTCCCTCTGAAGCGCCAAGCTGAGCCTGTTTTGGATGAGCTCTCCGTTCCTTACTCGGAGCAGAGCGCCCAACGCGTTGATCCCCACGTTCACCAGGAGTTTGCTCCAAATCAGCCCGAGCACGTTGTCGGAAGTGTGGGTATCGATGCCCGCCTGCGTAAGCACCTGAGCAATCCGCTCAGTTCGAGCGGTGATCCGTCCGTCCAGTTCTCCAATGACGGTTGGACCTATTCCAGCATGACACACCCTGCCCGGGCCCAGAATATTGGCGCCATGGGAAGTTGTGCCCGCCATCACTTTCTCCCGGCCGAAGACGGCACTGAGCGTCTCGAAGTTGCCCAAGCCGTTCTGAAGAGTCAGAACAGTTGTGTCGTCTCCCACAATCGGCAACACGTTTCCGGCTGCGGTTTCTGTGTGGTAGGATTTCACGAAGAAAATGACCAAGTCCGATGTTTCCGAGATCTCCCCTGGCTGGGTCGTTCCCTTTACCTCTATGAACCTAGCTCCGCTTAAGCCCTCTATCCACAATCCCTCATGGTTGATGGCATCCACGTGTTCTTCCCAGATATCGATCAAACAGACATCATTTCCTGATTCAGCAAGCAAACCGCCGAATAGGGATCCCATTGCCCCTGATCCAACGATGTCGATTCTCATCTGTCCTCATTCTCTCTTTGCTGATTTGCTTCGCAGAATCTCAAATACGAGACAATTCAGCTCTCAGGTTGAACAGCTCATATCCTCCTCTGGGAGCGGGAAAGTCCTTCATTGCCACCCAAAAGTCCCCGTTATCCAATACCGATACCATGCTCCACAGATTGGAGATGCGCGCGCTGAACGAACCTCTCTTCTGACTCTTGTAGAACTGAACATCATCGGCGTATTTCACCGCCTGCGAATACATGCATATGGTGACGCCGTAGTTCCTGCCGGGATGCGCTTCATCCCATTGTCTTTCCTTGCCGGTGAAGGGATCTACCCGATCTCCCAGTATCCTCTTCCCGACCTCTGTATCTATCCGTCCGTAATACTCGTCCAGCAATTGCTCGTACCTGATGAACCTGCCGGCTCCTGAGATATAGGGATTGCTGGTGTCGTTTAGGCTCTCTTGCCATTTCTCAACCGTGCTGATGTCCGGCATTCGAAGAACCGGCGCCTGATTCTCTACCATGTTGTAGCCTTCATAGCCTCTCCATCCCGGGTAGCAGTTGTAGTGATTCGCTGTCCACAGCATGTCCTTGCCGCCCTGTGGATAGCGAACCCCGATTTCAGTCGCCGATACCTCAACCACCACTGCTGTGCCGGCCTTTGCATCCGCAACATGGTAGTTGATCCCCGTACACCTAGGATAGACCGTCAGGATATTGATCGCGTCCTCTACCCTGTGCGTATTCGCCAGGATCAGCCGCGACAGAATCCCAATGCCACATCCCCTGAGCGACTCGTTTGCCGAGGAACTGCGGTGAGTCATCATCTCAACGCCGTCTTCGTTGATGCCGCCGTCGATCGCGATCATGCCCGGATGCGTGATGAACGCATGACCGTAACCTGTGTCGGGCTGGACTATAGCCAGTACGCGATGCTCTGTAGCTCCCGGTATGTCCAGATTATCCATGTTCTTTCCGAATATCATCCTACCATTGACGGTGGCCTCGCCCCAAGCGGAGAAGCTGCTGCATCCGGGGGGATATGCATGCCTGGCGGAATCCTTGTTCGGATCGAGAAGGTCAGGACGTGCATAGAAACACCATTGATCGTACATCGTGTTCCACATAACTATGTCGTCATAGTCCAGCGTGGAACCTCCGGCGACTATGCCGTCCGCGATTCCTCTCATTTCCTCCCTGAACTCCGGGGGAATGTAGCCCTCGGCGGCCTTCTTGCCCTGTTTCATTATCTCGATAGCTTGGCCCATGCTGCAGTCGCAGGCCTTGGCGATCACCGAAGCCGCTCCGGTAATCGCGTCCGGTATCACCTCTGAGATCTCCTTCGCCAGCAAGAACCCGTGTTGATATCCTCTTTCGTAGGGCCTGCCCGAGATGTGCAAGACTTTTATCCCGTTCTTCATCTCTAGGAATGCGTTGTCGCTTGTTCTGACTGTTTGTACAATGTTTGCCATTTCTTCTTGCCTCCCAGTTAAACTGCAGAGGGCTGCACCCATCGGCCTGCGCGCAGGTCTCAGCGTGCAGCCCACACTCCTAGCCTCGCAGGAAGATCAGTGTCCGCTTCCCGCGATAGCTGAGTTTAGTACATTACTTCCACGCGTCTACGTATGTGACATAATTCTTCTTCCCGTTCTCTATGAGGAACAGGAAGACGCCTTTGTCGGACGGCACTCCGTCCTTCATGGTCCAGGTCACCTGTACCCCTTCGAAGTTCTGGATGTTGCGAATATGCTCCCTAATCATCGTCCTTTCCTCTTTCAGCTTCTTCGGATCGCCGGTCACGTTGGTGTTCTGGAGCGCATCCTTGATCATGTAAACGCAATCGTAGTATATTGTCGACAGCGAGACGGGATCCATCCCGCCATGATCCTTCTTGTAGGCTTCCTTGAACGCCTTCCAACGCTCCGTCTCCATCTCCGCGTCCAGGTATCCGTAGATGTAACAACCGTTCAGCTTTTCGCCGCCGGTTGTGTACAAAGATATATCATCGGCGCTGCTGAAGATGAGTGTCTTGGCCTTGTCCTTCCATCCGTACTTCTCCAGCTCCATGATTATCTTCGCGGCCTTCTCCGACATGCACGTGAGCAGGAATCCGTCCGGTTTCTGTGCGAGCGCCCTGACAACCAGGGGACCAAACGTGACGGCGTCTGTCGGAACCTCCACATCGATGGTCTTCACCCCAACGGAGGAGAGCCCCACAACGTGAGCATCCGCCATCACCGGCCAGCACCCGGACTTCTCCACAAACTGCACAACCCGCTTCACACCCTCCCTCTGAGCCCATGCCGCCACAATCGGGGGAAGGGTCTTGTCTGATCCCGTGTGCCACGCCACAGTGTAGGGGAAAAACTGAACTGCGTATTCATACGTTGTGGAAGCGGTCATGCTGAACAGACCGTTCTTGACCGCGAGCGGCATTGCGGCCATGATACATGCTTCAGGCACCGGTCCCAGTGCCACGAGGCTCTTGTTGACGATCTTCGCCATCTGCTCAACCGCTTTTTCGGGGCTGAGTCCCGTATCCAGGTCCACTATCTTGATGGGCTTTCCCTTGACGCCGCCCTTCTGGTTGATCTCGTCCGCCGCTTTATGCGCACTCCAGGACATGTACTCGCCGATGCTCGCTATCGGTCCCGTCAGGCAGTTCAGGAAGGGTATCTCCCATTGATCCACCACAACAGGCGCACCGAGACTCGAACCGCAGAGACAGACTAACAAAACCGCCATTGCCAGAACGCTAACGAGTGGCTTAGCATGCTTTCTCATCATACTTCTCCTCTCCGATTGTTCATTTCCTGATTACGCGCGAGACCTTCCCTTGAACCTAACCAACGTTCTCTTGGTGATCAACCCACCTGGGAGCAACAGGATAATGACAATGAGTGTGAGCGCGTAGATGACTTGACGCCACGAGGCAATAGAGCTGGGAAGAAGCAGCTGCATGCCCTCTAGAACCGGAACTGAGACTATCACCCCCCACATTGTGCTGTGTCCGCCTGTGAAAAGCATGCACATGAGTGTGCCGATGACACCGAGGTTGAAAAACTCGGGGAAGAGACTCCCGATCAGAAACGCGTACAACACGCCCGCCAGTCCCGCAATCCCTCCAGCCGCGACCTGAAAGAACATTCCAAGCTGCTTCACATCGACGCCCAGCGCGGCGGCGGTGTTCTTGTCGACGAAGACCATGGAGGCCGCTCTTCCCAGACGCGAATGGTCTATGCGGTGGATGAACGCTCCCACAGCTGCGAGCAGCACATAGGTCAAGGCCAATAGGCCCTTTACCTCGGGAATGCCGAAGAAGCCTATCGTGCCGCCCAGAGCCCTGGAGTTCTCAACAGCTGTCTTAAAGATGAATATGATCGTCAGACCCACGATCACCACGGTAAAGCAGGGCGCATCGCCTATGGCGAAAGATGGGATCAAACAGATCAACACGCCTATAAGTATACCCGCTACGAGTACCAACGCAAACGGCCAGGACCACTCGCGGGCGGCGTAGCCAGCGAAATAGGCCGAGGCAAGCATACACGCAATGGTCAGGTAATGGAGCTGGCCCACGCGGTATGGCAAATAGACCGACCAGCACATGAGGATGTTGATCCCCGTGAATGCCAGGAAATAATAGACTACTGACGACAACTTCCCAGCCTCCTCCATTTCGTAATATCGCAGAGGCTATGCTTCAATACCGAACAGCCCTTCAGGCTTTATGAGCATGATTATGAGCATCATCATGAAGGCAATGGCGTTTGACCATGAACCTGCAAGATATCCTATTGCCATGCTCTCAGCGATTCCAAGGAGGAGCCCGCAGACCAGGCCGCCCTTGAGGTTGCCCAGCCCGGCAAGTATGGAGGCTGCCACCACCTTCATCCCCACGAAGTCGCCCAGGCCGGGAGAGGCCGACCCCAGCAACCTGGCGAGCATCATGGCCGTAATGCCCCCCAAGAGCCCCGCTATCCCGTAGCTTAGAACCCGCGTCTTGACGATGGGGATGCCTATGATCGACGAAAGAAGACTGTTCTCGCTGATTGCCCTGAGCACCCTGCCTTGCCTTGTCCGGTATAGCAAATAGAAGAAGGCTGCCACGGCAGCGATTCCACCGAACAGCGCGTATGCTTGCCCCGCTGAGAAGGCCACTAATCCAGAGCTGAAGACGCTCTTTCCCACCCACTCGGCCGGGAAAGCAATAGGATATCCGTAGTTGAGCAGGTGAGACATTACGTCCGTTATCAATAGAGCCAAACTCATCGACACCACGAACGACACGTTGATATCCAGCCCATGTTTCTTGGCTAGCAGGCGGAATATCGGTTCAATCGCGATGTTCACCAGTATACAGCTGACAACAGAGGCGAGCAAGACGAGAAACATGTTGTTCGTGTGTTTCAATACTCCCCAGCACACGTACATGGACAGCACTACTAGGTGCGGGTAGGCGAACTGAATGATCTTCGCCACCAAAAGCATCAGGTTGAACCCCAGCACCAGCAGAACATACATGCTGCCCAAAGAGAGACCGTTTAGCAATTGAGCCACAAATATCTCCATACTACGTCTTCTCCTTAACGTTGGTTGGACTACACATTGCTGCCCAGATAGGCATGGCGGACTTGGGGATTGCTCATGAGTTCCTGCGTAGGACCCTCCAGCACCACTCTGCCCGTTTCCATTACGTAGCCTCGATTGCCGAATTCCAACGCCTTCTTCGCGTTTTGCTCTGCCAGAAGAATCGTATAGCCCTTCTTGTTCAGGTCGCGCAAGATGTCGAAGATTTCGCTGACCACTCTTGGAGCAAGGCCCAAGGAAGGCTCATCCGCCATTATCAATTTGGGTCGCGACATCAGTGTCCGAGCTATCGACAGCATCTGTTGCTCCCCGCCGCTTAGGGTGCCCGCAGTCTGGTCCAGTCGCCGGCGCAGAACGGGGAAGGATTCAAAGACTGTCTCCAAATTGCTCTCGATGTCGCGGGGATTATGATAGCCTCCCAGTTGGAGATTCTCCATGACGGTCATCGAGGAAAAGACAAGGTGCCCTTCGGGTATGAGTCCTATACCTGACTTTGCGACTGCATCGGTGCTCTTTCCGGTGATGTCTTCTCCCAAAAGGAAGACCCGTCCGCTCTGGGCCTTGTCAACGCCGAGAATCGACCTGAGCAGGGTCGTCTTGCCGGCGCCGTTGGCCCCAATCAAGACTACGATCTCGCCCTCATGCACTTCGATGCTCGCGCTATCCACAGCTTTCACTGGTCCGTAGGATACCGAAACGCCTTCAACTCTCAGCATGATGTTGTTCTTCACCGAGATAAGCCTCCAGTACTTTCGGATCGCTCTGTATGTGCTTCGGACTCCCCTCGCTGATCTTCTCGCCGAAATTGATCACCGTCACCCAATCACACACGTCCACCACCAGGCTGACATCGTGACTTACCAAGACTACGGTTACCCCCGTATCCCTCACATGCCTGATGATCTTCTTGAGCTCTTCTGTTTCCTTAAGACCCATTCCAGAGGTGGGTTCATCCAGCAGCAGTATCTTCGGATCAAGCACCAAGGCACGAGCTATCTGCACCAACTGGCGCTCCACCCAGACTAGTTCGCCCGCCCACCGCTGGGCCGAATCCGCCATTCCTACGAACTCCAGAGCCTCCATGGCCTTTTGCCTGATCTCCTTCTCCTGAGCGCAGAAAAGGCGAGGTTTCAGCAAAAACGACCTTATAGGTTCGGTGCCGGAATAATAGTACATACCGGACATCACGTTCTCCAGCACGGTATCAGGCATCATCTTCGCAGCCTGAAAAGTGCGCCCCAGTCCCATCCTGGCAATGGCTTGAGCAGGAAGGTTAGTCGTGTTCACCGAATCGAAACGGATCTCGCCTTCGGTAGGAGGCAGCATCCCCGAGACGACATTGAAGAACGTAGACTTCCCTGCTCCGTTGGGGCCGATCAGGCCATGAATCCGGCCCTTGTCTACAGCAATATCCAGTTTGTCAATCGCCTTGACAC
The DNA here is from genome assembly GCA_964471415.1 of uncultured Clostridia bacterium. GTDB lineage: Bacteria > Bacillota > DTU025 > DTU025 > DTU025 > UBA5389. The sequence continues at coordinate 7,526 of CAYYHF010000088.1, forward strand.
CGCTGAAGTGCTTGCTCAGCCCTGCAGTTGACAGTATTGGCTCCGAAGTAGTCATTCACACCCTCCTTTGCCCCAGTTATCCCACCACTTCGACACTCAAACCCGTTCTCCTGCCGAATTTGGAAACTGTGTTTCCACATCTGGGCCGGGTTCAGCCACACCCCAGGCTATTCCCCGGCCCAAATGAGCTGCTGGGAACGGCTGTGCCCTGAAACCGCATTTCTACCGATCGTGTTCTGCGATATCACACACAGCCGCATACCCTCCGGCGGACTTGGCCGCCTTCACTGCGCGTACTACCGCCTTCGCCAGGACCTCAGAGGCAAGCGCGCCCAAGGTTGTGATGTCGACCGCCTTGTCGCCCGACATGGGTTTCTCCGCCGTAGCCAGGCAGAATACTGTATCGCCGTCGTACATGGTGTGGACCGGGACGATCGCGCGAGCCAGCCCGTCATGGGCCATCTGGGCAACCTTATTCGCGCCTTCCTTGTCCAGTACAGCATCTGTGACGATAGCGGCAATCGTGGTGTTGGTCGCCGGTTCCGCTTGAGTCTGACCGGCCCACATCGGGCCCATGCCGGGTCCGATGAACTGCTTGCGTCCGGCATCGTAGGCGCCGGCCACCACTTGCCCTGTCCACGGATCCACCACATCTCCCAGGGAGTTGACGACCACCAAGGCCCCCACTAACACAGGTTTTTCCTTGCCCGAACCCGTCTTGGGGACCTCAGCTATGTACGTTCCCAGTCCGCCCTTCATAGCGAACTCGGGACCCAGGATCTTGCCCACGGTAGCGCCGAGGCCGGCGCCGATGTTCCCCTCGCTGCACGGCCCGCACGTTGCGGCGCAGCACGCGGCGTAGCCCATGTCTGCATCCGGGCGGACCTTGGGATTGCCGATTCCCAGATCGTATATGACCGCGCCGCCCACAATGGGAACAATCCCGTAGGGCGTGACGAATCCGAATCCCTGCTCCTCAAGCCAACGCATGACTCCTGTAGCTGAATCCAGACCGTACGCGCTTCCTCCGGAGAGCGCCACGCCGTGGATCCTATCTACCTGACTGCAGGGACGCATGAGGTCAGTCTCTCGCGTGCCGGGAGCCGAGCCGCGAACGTCCACACCGGCAACCGCCCCGTCCGGAGCCAATATCACCGTGCACCCGGTCAAGGCCGCATCGTCCTGAGCGTGCCCCACGAGCACGCCGCGGATCCGAGTAATGCCTTCCATACCGTATCGCCTCCCGCTCATGTTAGCGCCGAATCGGCGCCGGTTCATCGCAGGCTATTCGCGCGTAATGGTTCCCTCCCAGGTGGAAAGGCGTTTCACTGCCTGGGCTTTCCCCAACCATCTGGTGGTCACCGACTTCGTCTCAGTGTAGAACGCCACCCCGTCAGTGCCCATTACATGCAGGTCGCCGTAGAAGGACTCCTTGTGCCCGCAGAACGGGAACACTGAGATCGGCACAGGAATGCCAACGTTGATCCCGACCATCCCACCATCGGTGCGCCGCGCGAATTCCCGGGCATAGTGGCCGCTTTCCGTGAATATGCAGGATCCATTGGCAAACGGGTTTTCGTTCATGAAAGCCAGTCCCTCTTCGAAGCTCTTCACGCGCTTGACGCACGTTACAGGCCCGAATATCTCGCTTTCGCCTATTGTCATACCGGGTTTCACGTGATCGAATACGGTGGGACCTACGAAGAAGCCGCCCTCGAAACCCGGCACAGTCGCGTTTCTTCCGTCCAGTACCAGCTGCGCACCCTCTTCTATACCCTTTTCAATCCAGGCGTGAAT
>CAYYHF010000089.1:0-9245 GCA_964471415.1 uncultured Clostridia bacterium
GGACTACACTCGGTTCTTGACAGTAGACGAGCTCTACGAGCGGGCTCGAACACTCGCGGAAAAGCATCCCGAGATCGCGAAGCTCACCATCGTGGGCAAGTCAACGGCGGGAAGCGAGATCCCCATGGTGTCGATTGGCAACGGCCCGGCGAGCATCCTCGTGTTCGCATGCCCTCATCCGAACGAGCCTATCGGGGCCATGACGACCTGCTTCCTCATGGATGAACTCCTGGCCGACGACGACCTGCGCTCCGGGCGCACCTGGCACATCATGCCCTGCGTGGACCCGGACGGCGCCAGGCTGAACGAAGGCTGGTTCGCGGGCCCGTTCAACGTAAGGAACTACGCGCGCAACTTCTACAGGCCTCGCCCGCAGGACCAGGTGGAGTGGAGCTTCCCCATTGAGTACAAGACGCTCAAGTGGACCGCCCCCAAGCCTGAGACCCAGGGACTCATGAGGGCCATAGAGCTGACTAGGCCGGCTGTGATGTATTCCCTTCACAACGCGGGATTCGGCGGCGCCTACTACTATATGACGGGCGAACTCGACAAGGAGCACTATGACGAGCTTCACAGGATCCCTGTGGAGCGCGGCATCGCCCTATCCCTAGGCGAGCCCGAAGTGCCGTGGGCGACCGCGTTCTACCCGGGCGTGTATCGGATGTGCCCGGTAACCGATGCGTATGACTACTACGAGAAGTACGCCCCGGGCGATCCGGCGCAGTATATTGTGGGCGGATGCGACAGTTCCCAGTGGGCTGAGAAGATAAGCGACCCATTCACTCTGGTCACCGAAGTGCCCTACTTCATGTCGGCCAAGATAAGCGACCAAACCCCGCTCTCCCAATCGCGCCGCGATGTGATAATGGAAGGCGTCGCCAGATCGAGGCAGGTCTACGGGGTCATGTCGAAGGCGCTCGAGGCCACCGAAGGAATGATCACCGAGCCCACAGCGCGTCTGCTGCGCGATGCAGTGGCTACGTTTGTGGAGTCGGGCGTTAAGTCGCTGCCTACCCAGGAGCGGTGGGCCAAAGAGACGCCGGGCATGGAGCAACCCGCTACCGTAGCCCAGGAAGTGGACTCCATACACGTAGGCGTGTTCTACAAGATGCTCATAGCCAGCATGCTGGCGCGCGCCGTGGACCACGAGCTCGCGGCGATGGGCGGGGGCGCCGGCGCTGGCGGCGGCGGGAGCGAATGCGGGTGTAGTTGCGGATGCAGCGGCAGCCCTGGCACGCGGGCCAAGCTTCAGCGCGTTGTGGATGAGCTGCGCTCTGCAATCGATGGCTGGGCCACAACCATAGAGGAAAACCTTCCGTACGAAGTCGTACCCATCAAGAAGCTGATAGAGGTGCAGTACGGCGCTCTGCTCGTGGCTCTTCACGCAAAAGGGCTGTAGGCGACTGTTAGGAGGGGCCAGTGATGGCAGGAGGACGTGAACTGCGCAAGCAGCGCGAACCGCTGCTGACAGTGACCGACCTGGTCACTCAGTTCGATACAGAAGACGGAAACGTGACCGCTGTCGATGGCGTCAGTTTCGATGTCATGCCAGGCGAGACCTTGGGAATAGTGGGGGAGAGCGGATCCGGCAAGAGCGTCACTGCGCTCTCGGTGATCCGCCTCATCCAGACCCCTCCCGGGAAGATCGCAAACGGCAAGGTGATCTTCAAGGGGCGGGATCTGCTTTCGGTGCCCGACAATGAGATGCGCTGCATCAGGGGGAACGAGATCTCCATGATCTTTCAGGAGCCCATGACCAGCTTGAACCCGCTGTTTACCGTGGGTGACCAGATCATGGAGGCGATACTGCTCCACCAAGACCGCGACAAGCGGAGGGCGCGCGCGCGGGCTGTGGAGATGCTGCGCAAGGTGGGGATCCCATCGCCCCAAAGGCGCGTGGACCAGTATCCGCACCAGATGAGCGGCGGGATGAGGCAGAGGGTGATGATCGCCATGGCCCTCGTGTGCAACCCCAGCCTGCTCATAGCGGACGAACCTACCACTGCGCTGGATGTGACCATCCAGGCGCAGATCCTGGACCTCATCGGCAAGCTGAAAGACGATACCGGGGCATCGGTGATGTTGATCACACACGATCTTGGAGTTATCGCCGAGACAGCCGACAGGGTCGCAGTGATGTACGCAGGCCAGATAGTGGAGATAGGCGATGTAGACGCGATATTCGATCGTCCTATGCATCCATACACGTCTGGACTGCTGCAATCCATTCCGAGGCTCAATGAGGACACGGACCGTCTGCATTCAATCGAGGGAGTCGTCCCGAGCCCATTCGACATGCCGATGGGATGCCGGTTCGCCCCGCGATGCCCGCTGGCCGATGCCCGGTGCACCGGCGCGGGCGAGGCGCCAACGTTGGGGAGCATCGAGCCGGGGCATGAGGTCAGGTGCATCAAGGCAGGAATGGAGGCGACTGCATGATGAGCGCAGTTCACACTGCAGCGGCTGAACCTCTTCTCAGCGTGGAGGGTCTGGTAAAGCACTACCCGATAGCCCAGGGCATCATCCGGGAAAAGCAGGTAGGCGCGGTGAGGGCCGTCGATGGGATATCCTTCGATGTCCAAAAAGGCGAAACGCTGGGGCTGGTTGGGGAGAGCGGATGCGGCAAGTCCACAACCGGACGGCTTCTCATGCGTCTAGAGCAACCTACCTCAGGATCGATTCAGTTCGAAGGGAACGACTGGCTCTCCTTGAGCAAGAATCAACTGCGGCAGGCGCGTAAGGATATGCAGATCGTCTTCCAGGATCCGTTCTCTTCGCTCAACCCCAGGATGACTGTGGGCGAGATAGTGAGCGAACCCCTGCTGGTACACGGGGAGGCGCGCGGCGCTGACCTGGAACAGAGGACCGCCAAGCTCCTGGAGGTGGTGGGTCTAGATGAATCTCATGCTCGCCGGTATCCGCACGAGTTCTCCGGAGGCCAACGCCAGCGAATCGGTGTTGCTCGGTCCCTCGCGCTCAATCCTAGGCTGATAATACTGGACGAGCCCGTGTCGGCCCTGGACGTGTCGGTGCAGGCACAAGTCATCAATCTGCTGCGAGACCTGCAGCGCGACTTCGGCCTTACGTACCTCTTCATCGCGCATGACCTGGCGGTGGTGCGCCACATCAGCAACCGGGTGGCCGTGATGTACCTGGGGAAGATCGTCGAGATAGCCGACAAGGCCCAGCTGTATGCGAACCCGGCGCATCCCTACACGGAGGCTCTGCTGTCCGCGGTGCCGATACCTGACCCCAAGACCCGCGGAGCTCGGACGCGCATCCTTCTTGAAGGAGATGTTCCGAGCCCAGTCCGACCGCCCAGCGGATGCCGGTTCCACACCAGATGTCGCATAGCGGGGGACATATGCAGCCGAGAAGAACCTCCGTTTGAGGACCTTGGCGGCGGCCATAAGTGCGCCTGCTGGGCCAAGGGCTGTCATTGGAACTGATTGGTCCATCCCGGGCGACCGCCGCTTGCATTCGGCGCGGGGGCTTGATATAATATCTACACGCAATGCATAGGAAGTGGGGCAATAGCTCAGCTGGAAGAGCACCTGCGTCACATGTAGGGGGTCACAGGTTCGAGCCCTGTTTGCCCCACCACTTTTGAGCCGGGAGTGTGCTATATCTCCCGGTCTTTTCGTTTCTGCTCGCGTTGGTTGAGATTGGAGCTGGAGCCCGCACTGAGAGCGCCATCGGGGCCCTCATCGGGGTTCGATGCCGGGACAGGGCCGGGTTACCTTCTCCGTCCCCTGAGCCATCCGAATATGCTCTTAGTCTCGGAGGACGGCCTTTCGCCGCTATGGTCGCGGCCCAGATCAAGATCGCGCCTGGGGGCGGGGGCGCGCTTGGAGTGGCGCTGCTTCTCGCCGCGCGCGCAGCGGAGCTCGCGCCATTCATCATCGGAGATTGGGTCGGGGAAGATGGGCCTTTGGTCGGCGAGCGCGGTGGCGGGGTTGTCCCTAAAGAGCGCGGCAGCCACTTCCTCGCCCACCCGAGCGGTTACCGCTTCAATGGCCTGGGGGACCAGGTTATCGTATGCCCCGGGTCTGTGGGCATCGGATGCGATGAAGTGACACATCCGGCGGTCCAGCATCTCGAGCGCGCATTCCTGGGCGATGGAGCCGTATCCGCCCACAACGCTCCCTGCCTCCACCTGCATCAAGGTCCCGCGCCGAATCATCTGGAGCATTATGTCGAATCTTCGTGATAGTTCGTGGTTCCGCTCGGGATGAGCCAGCACCGGTACGTATCCCGCCGCCGCCAGCTCAAACAGAACGTCCTCTGCATAGCGCGGTACCTCCAGCATCGGCAACTCTACCAACGCGAAGCGCGTATCGCCGCCCAGCGTGGGCAGATCGCCGGCGTCCAGAGCAGCCCTAACTCCCGGGTCGAGCATGATCTCGCTGCCCACATAGAGCTTTACAGCCGATGCCTCCGGGTCGTCCGCGGCCGCCTGCGCCAGCTCGGCAAGGGCGCCTGCTATGGTCGGCGTGCGCAATGAGCGGCGGTGCGACCCCGAGTGGGGAGTGGCCACGATGGCGCTGACTCCGGCGCGATGCGCGCTGCGAAGCATGTCAAGGGATTCAGCGATTCCGGACGCCCCATCGTCCAGGTCCGGGAGTATGTGGGAGTGGATGTCGATCATGTGAAAGTCCTCCTTGGGCTTAGGATAGCATGACCGGCCGACTCATGAAAGTCGCGGCGTGAATATGGCAGCCGGCGAAGCTTATCGAATGCTCCTCGCCGACATCCGCTTCTCCGGCTGCGATGGACGCCATTGCTCGCCGGAGTTCGGAAACCCTACAACGGAAAATGGGAGTATGACAGTTCATGGCGAATGTGAGCATGGTAACCCCACAAGGTAAAACGGGGTACGTGTAGAATAATGCGAGTAATGCGACAGTAAATGAGCATATTCCTGATGATACGGTGAGATCCCCAAAACGGCGATGGGGAACAGTAGTCGCCAGGGGTATGGACACTAGTGGGAATTGTGTTATAGTACTAGCTGCATGTGGCAAAGCATGACATATGCGCGGTTTTACGGCAAATGGCCAAGACGCATGGAGGCGTGGACTGAATGCTGAAGTTCTTCAACAACGGAAAAGACGCAGAAAACGGTCGGGATCCGAAACAAGCGCTTGTGTCTTTGAGCAATCCCAAGTCGGCAGCGAGCGAGGCCTACCGCATGCTCCGCACTAACATCCATTTCTCAAGCGGCGGCGACTCCCTCAAAGTGCTGGTCACGACGAGCACTCTGCCTGAAGAGGGCAAGTCGCTCACCGCGGCCAACCTGGCCATCACGTTTGCGCAGGCTGGGGAGAACGTCATCTTGGTGGACGGCGACATGCGGCGGTCTACGATACATGAGAAGTTCGAATTGCCTGAATCGCCCGGTCTTTCAGAGGCCATTGTGTCGGGCAACATCGATGCGTCTCTTAAGGACGGGCCTGTAGAAGGGCTGAAAGTGATGACGGCCGGGCTCACTCCGCCCAACCCGTCTGAGTTGCTGCACAGCAAGCGAATGGACAACCTCTTGCAGGAGCTCAAATCCAGGTCGGATCTGGTTGTGCTGGACGCGCCGCCGGTGCTGGCGGTTACAGACGCCACGGTGTTGGCTTCCAAGGCTGATGGAGTGATTCTCGTCGTCAATGTGGCCATGTCCGACAGGAACGCCACGAAGCGAGCGGTCAGCGCGCTCCGCGCAGTGGACGCGCGCGTGCTGGGTACGGTCATCACCGGTCTGGAGCCGGCCCGCAAGCGCTACGGTTATCATCACTACTACGACCGGTATTATTACTACTACGATTCTAAGTATGGCTCGGACGACCAGGACGGGGCTTCACGGGAACACGAGGCTCAATAGAGGGGGATCGTTGCAAATTGACGATATGCTGCACCATACATAGGATGCACGCGCGGACACGGCGGACCGTCCGCGCGATTGCGCAACTTGCCGCTGTTTTCTTGCTGACAGCGATGCTCCTCGGGTCTGTATCGGCTGTTGCCGCAGGCCAGCCTGCCGTGCCCGGCGAGTCTTCGCGGGCCGAGTATCTACTTGGTCAAGGAGACATCGTTTCCATCAGCGTATTCGGAGACGAGCACCTCAGCGCGACTGTGCAGATCGGTCCGGACGGCTTCATTTCTGTCCCCCTCGCCGGGCAGGTGGCGGCGGGGGGCCGCACCACAGCCCAGCTCGGTGCGGACATCGCTTCGGCTCTGTCTTCATACATAAAGAATCCTTCTGTAACCGTCAACGTGATCCAATTCCGCAAGGTTTCCGCGGTCGTTCTGGGTGAGGTCGCTCGCCCGGGGATCTACGAACTCGCGGGCGGATCGGGCGCTGTGGCTGCCATTGCCGCAGCCGGCGGCCTTACCGACCTGGCCGACTCGGCGGGGATCACCGCGGCGCGCCCGTCCGGCGAGGCGGTCGCTGTAGACTATGCGTCCGCGATAGCTTCTCCCGCCGCCGATGTCCTGCTTGAGACCGGCATGGTCATATACGTCCCGCGCGCATACCATCAGGTGCTGGTGCTGGGAGATGTGACTCGGCCCGGCTCTTACCCCGTGGTGGGCGGGATGACTTTGCTGGACGCCGTTGCGGCAGCCGGCGGTGTGCGAGGCGATGCGCGGCGGGCCGCGGTAGTGTGGAGCGGCGCACGCAACGGACAGGCCAAGAGCGCGCAGGCGAGCTTGGGCGATCTGATCGATGCCCCGGAATCTGAGCGCAACATGGCGCTGGAGCCCGGCGATGCGGTATTCGTCTCCGAAGCTCTGCCCAAGCAGGCTTCGGTCATCGGGCAAGTCGCCCGCCCCGGTGTCTACCCCGTGCTTCCCGATGCCGCCGTCCTCGATTTGTTGGCAGCGGCCGGAGGCCCCACAACCCGAGCGGACTTAGCGCATGCGCGGATCTACCGCGCCGGCGCGACAGAGGCGTTCGACATCGCCATAGACCTGCAGGCTGTTTTGGACGGCAAGGTTGGGCCAGATGCGATCCCGCGCGCCTTGTGCGGAGATGTCTTGTTCATCCCGGAAGTGCCCGATGAGCACGTGTCCATCGTGGGCGAAGTGGTTCGGCCCGGGGTGTATCCCGTGCGGCCCGATGCCGCTATCCTCGATGTAATCGCTGCGGCCGGAGGCCCTACCCCCAAAGCGGACATGGGACGCGTTCGGGTCTACCAGAGCGCCGATGTGCAGGACGGGGCGATGTATGCGGTGGCCCCCGACAGGCTGCTTTTTGAAGGCTCTGTCCAGTCCAACCCCGCAGTGTGCGCAGGCCAGCTCATAGTGGTTCCCTCCGGCGCGATCAGGGTGCATGTTGTCGGAGCGGTGGGCCGACCGGGCCCTGTGGAGTTGCTGCGTGGCGCGACTTTGGCCGAGGCGGTGGCGGCCGCGGGCGGCATGCGCTCCGATGCCGATGGGCAGCGCGCGGTGCTCACCCGGCTGGATGGATCGGATGTGTCGGCGAGCGAGATAGACATTGAATCATTCTTCGCCGGCGGCGCGCGGGGGGCGGCCCCTGAGGCGCAAGACGGCGACTCCATATTCATCCCCGACTCTGCCCAGCAGGTATTGGTGCTGGGGGAGGTGGCCCGACCGGGTGCGTACAAGCTCCTGCGCGGGGCGAAGCTCGCGGACGCGGTGGCTGCCGCGGGCGGTCTCACCGCCCGGGCATCGCTGGAGAACGTGACGATCTACGCGGGCGGAGACGCTTCCGCCGCTATGGGCTGCCCGATCGGGCAGGGCAAGGCGATTTTTGCAGGGGACGGCGCCGCCAACCCGCCTCTTGGGCCCGATGATGTGGTGGTAGTCGGGTCCCGCATGATCAACGTGTCTGTTGTGGGCGCGGCGGCGCGCCCGGGGGTGTATGAGCTTGCGTCCGGGGCGCGCCTGCTGGATGCGGTGGCCGCCGCGGGCGGTGCGTCCGCCCTGGGCGATGCCGAGAACGTTGTGCTCACGCGGGCGACCGTTGGGGGCACGGCTGGGATCGACCTCGACTTGCTAGGGCGCGACCCCAAGGGCGATGCCAATGCGGTGCTCGCTGAGGGAGATGTGATCTACATTCCCGCTTCGCCCGAGAAACTCAGGAAGCAGCAGGTCGCGGTGCTCGGGGCTGTGGCCCGTCCGGGGGTCTACCCCGCAGACGAAGGCACTCGCCTTATGGAGGCCATAGCCGCGGCAGGCGGGCCGATGGATAGCGCCGACCTGAGCTCTGTGAAGGTATACCGCGGGGGCGAGCCCGCTGATGGCGTGGACCTTGAGGTGGCAGACGAGCGTTTGATCTACGATGGCGACATCAAGGCCAATCCCCCGGTTGAGCCGAGCTCAGTGATTGTGGTGCCCAAAACGGAAGTCCGGGTGTATGTGGCGGGCTTTGTGGCCCGTCCGGGCCAGGTGACGCTGGGGCGCGGCGCAACCGCTCTGGATGCGATCGCCGCCGCGGGAGGAGTGACGTCCCTTGGAGACGGGACTCGTGTGGCCTTAGCGCGCAAGACGACTGATGGCGCTTTTTCCCTGGAGCTTGACGTGACGTCCGTATTGGATGCCCGGGAGCAGCCGGGCAAGCCTCCGGTCGCGCCCATGCCCGTGCTCGAAGATGGCGATGCGCTGTTTGTCCCGGAGGTTGTGCCCGCACAGGCTGTGATCTTGGGCGAGGTGGCGCGGCCCGGGTCGTATAAGCTCCTCAAGAGCGCGCGATTGCTGGACGTGATAGCGGCCGCGGGCGGTCTCACCGCTCGGGCATCGCTGGAGAATGTGACGATATATGCGGGCGGGGACGCGTCTGCTGCGATGGGCTCCCCAATCGGGCAGGGCAGGGCGATGTTTGCAGGGGACGGGGCCGCCAACCCCACGCTTGGCGCGAATGATGTCGTTGTAGTCGGGTCCCGCATGATCAATGTGACTGTTGTGGGCGCGGCGGCGCGGCCTGGGGTGTATGAGCTTCCGACCGGAGCGCGTCTGCTGGACGCTGTGGCCGCCGCGGGCGGGGCATCCGCCCTGGGCGATGCCGAGAACATCGTGCTCACGCGGGCTGCCGATGGGGGCGCGACTGGTATCGACCTTGATGCTCTGGGGCATGACCCCGGGAGCGAAGGCAACGCCCTACTCGCCGATGGAGACGTGGTCTACATCCCCGAGGCCCCGGAGAAGTTGAAAAAGCAGGTCGCGGTGCTCGGAGCGGTGGCTAGGCCCGGGGTCTACCCAGTAGACGAGGGCACTCGCCTGATGGAGACTATAGCCGC
>CAYYHF010000090.1:0-9244 GCA_964471415.1 uncultured Clostridia bacterium
TCAAAACCGCCCTTCATCAGATTGCGCACCATTGACTTACCCATTACCCCAACGCCGATGAACCCGATTTTCCTCATGCTCTCTCACGCTCACTTCCATGTTCTTCTCGAGGATCTGGTCACTGCCTTCATTCGAACTGGATCTCATCAAGATAGAATACTGTGGGCTGGTTGGTGTTGCAGTTGTAGAAGAAGAGCTCGCCGCGCAGCTCACCCAAGTCCCATTTCTGCTCTCGCAAGCCCATGTCATCCCACAAACTCAGCCTTATCTTCCGCCACTCTCCCGGCCTGAACACGAGTTCGGCGCAGAGCGAAGAGCTCCAGTCGTCTTTAGGAAGCACTACGCTGACGATTCCGGGGCTATCTGCTTTGAGCCAGAACGTCAAGTAGTCAAAACGCCCTCCGGCCCGCAGTCTCTCCACAGCGAATCTCCCAAAAACCACCGGGGTGCCCGAAGCCGTCTTCTCCGGCATGGTTACCTCAAGTGAAGCGTTCCCCTTGAACACACACTCCGGCACGCTTCGCCTTTCACAGCGCTTCACGGCGGGGTTAGCTCCCTTGCCATCGGATAGAGCGGTCCACTCCGTCTTTCGCTCGAAGTCGTCGATGATCAACGGCTTCAGATTCGCCTTTTCACCTGAGATAGCCACAAGCACTGATACAGACGCGCCTGTAGAAAGAAAGGCTATGTCCGCTATCTTCTTCTCAGGCCAAGGATTTTCCCATTCGGTCGCCCACAAGCCCATTTCACAGCCGAGGGAATCCTCCGCGATGAACCCGACACTCGTCTCGGAGCCGTCAGCGTATCGGATCCTGCACTCCCCAACACTTCCGCCATCGGCGCAAGCTACCGTATGGAGGAAGAAGAGACGAGCAAGATGCCCTCGGATTGCGATTCCTTCGCAGCTTTCCGGGAGATTAAACCGCGTGCCTCCACCCAGCGCAATGCAACTGCGCCCATCGTTTCCCAACGGATCGATAATGTCGAACGGCACACCGGCAAAGACCTGAAGACCGGGACGTATCTCGCAGAGACCATAGCCGGTCTGATCCGGTGAGCCGGCATTGCCGTCATTGCCGGCAGCATCGCCTATCCAATCTTCAAACCCTCGATTGGCTTTGGCCTTAAGGTCTATCGGCGCAACGCGTTCTTCTGCCACACTTACCACACTGCGTTGGCTGCACGTAGTAACCCAACTGCGTATTCCTCCGAAAGGCTCCTCTTGCTGCAGCAAGTAGCAGAGCGTGTTCCATAAGTAGGTGGTGGCGGCGCTATCTGTCCCCCACATAGTTGTGGCCAGTAGTTGGCTGGTGAAAATCCGTCCCCTGCCGTAGGTTCCCTCAGCAATCGCGTTGCTCACATCCGTGGAACCCAAGAACGGTCCGCGCACCGCCAGCGCATTCACTGTGAAAGGCTGGCATCCGGAGATGATGCAGTACCCTCGGTCGGGGTTCTGCCAAGTATCGAAATTCCCCTGCCCCAAATTCCTAAAAACAGGATGCTCAGGAACAGCCAGATCCACAAATGTGTTCTCGGCGAGCAGCAGCGTCTGCCCTACAGGTGAATACTGATGCCGCTGAGAATAGTCCTGTTCCAGCTGACAAAGGGTGCCGCCGTTTCGAACCCAGCGCATCAGGTTTGGGGTGTTCTCTTGCTTTTCAAATAGACGATAAGGTTGGTCTGCAGGCGGGACTATCAACACCTCGTAGTTCTCCAGCTTATCCAGATCCGTAATCTCAGCAAACTCGATCCCCAGATCCCGAAGGATCTTCTCAATGATTGCCCCGTCCGCGGTATTGGGCGCAAGCACGGCAATGCTCCTTCGGGATTCGATCTTGGCTGTGAGTATCTCCTGCCTCTGTACGAAAACGTCATAGAAGTTCCTGCTTACCTCTTTCCCCCCAGCAAGCGCAAGCAGACGGATCTGATAGCTACCTGCGGGCAGGCCGCTTGGAATCTGAATCCGGCAAGTCCGCTCTAGCTTTTCCCAACCGCATAGCTCAGGAATGACCACCGATATCAGAGGCTCGTCTTTCCCATCCGTCCCGACTACCGACAGCTTCACCTCAACGTTTTCGAAGCTGTCCGCTTGGCTGTTCGTGAGGAACAAGGTTCGCCGGTAATCGCGTCCGGCGAACAGATTGGTCAGAGGCACACCGCCCTCGTCTCTGAGTCCCACGAACACACGCTGATTCCAAAGGGGCGCGGCAGGCGTGGTGTGGTCGAGGAACCAGGGAGCAAACCCCTGAACGTTCCGGTGCTGATACCTTATGAGTTCCATGATCCGCTTGCCGTAATGCTCTCGACCGTGCCTCAGACCGCGATCCGGATCCAGAGCTGCAGCCAGACCCAGGGTTCCGGCAAAACCGATGCCGGCCGGTTCGGCCCAGGTTGTCGCTTTCTTGGCGTAACTTGCGTAGTTGTCGATGTCATTTGGGACAAAGTCGGGATCGCGATCCTCGCCCCAGCTATAGCCCACGCATTCCCAAATCACGAACGGTTTGTTCAGCTCCTGATTCTCGCCATAGGTGCTTGCAGCGAATTCGAGGATGTCATTTAGACTTGCCTCCCAATTGGTCCAGGCGCAACTCGAAAGGCCAAGATATATGTGAAGGTCGATTACGTCCGTATCGAGCTTCTTCGTACCGTAGCCATAGGCCGCCCCGGAAAAAGCGCTGATGGGCCTGGCGGATCGATCCAGCTCGCGCAAGAGAGCAACCTGTTTGTTCAGTTGGTCGTAGGTCAACTCGTTGTCTGAATACTCGACTTCATTACCGCAGGACCACATCACGACTGAAGGATGGTTGTAGTCTCGGTACACCCACTCCGCCATTTCTTTCAGATTGCGCCGCTCGAATTCATCCGGATCGAGAGCGTCGATGGAATACCACGCCCATTCATTGTAAATCATCATGCCGATTTCATCTGCCAACCTCAAGGCAAGAGGGATAATCGGCATGTGGGCATTTCTGATCATGTTGTAGCCTCGACGCTTGAAGTTCACCATGATCCCTGCCAACTCCCGGGCATCTTCATCTTCGCCGGCGCCGAAGCCGCCGAAACTCACCGCGGGCAGGTTCTCGCCAAAGAGGTAGATTCGCTCCCCGTTCAGATCGAAGTCCTTGCCAACGGTCCTGAACTCCCTAAAGCCAAAGCGCTCTGTAGTAGCGGTCACAATGCAATGTTGATCAGCCAAGGCCAACGTCAGATAGTAAAGATAAGGATCGTCAGGAGTCCAGAGGCGGGGATTATCCAGCTCGATGACACAACGACCCCGATTCGCGCCGCGCTGCAACGAGATCTTTCCCAGTTCCACGTTTGCTGCCTCGTGGCCTTCATCGCCTCTCATAGCCGAGGAGACAACCGCGAAAAGGCTCAGTTGCTTCGCCCTTTGGGACTGGTTTTCGATCCAGTAATCGACCTCAATTGCGCCTTGAGCCAGCAAGGGCGTAATCAGTACCCGCTGCAGATAGACGGGTTCTTCGAAGCGCAGCCGTCCGCTCTGCCAGATCCCTCCCTTGATATCGTCGATGCTCCACAGGCAGCCATAGGTATGCTTCGCGGGTCTGGGACCGCCGAAGGTGGGCCCGAAATCGGTCCGCACCTGGAGCACCAGCGTATTGTGGGCCCCGAATTCGACAAGCGGGGTGATGTCTGTCTCCCACGGAGTGAAGCTGCCATGATGCGAACCTGCCGGCTTCCCGTTGACATACAAAGTCGCTTCGTATCCGATGGCGTCGAACTCTGCTAGCACTCGCTTTCCCGCAGGTTCCCGGGGAAGCGCTACGGTTTTTCGGTACCATCCCAGAACATAGGGCTGGGATGCGATTCGGCTCTCAGGATACTTCACGTACCAGTCCAGAGGAACCGTGATCGTATCCCAGCCGCGATCCTCAAAACCGGCTCGCCAATAGCCCTTTCTGCGATCCGCGTTTTCCGGAAATGGCTCTCTGCTGTTGGTCAACCCTGAGATCTTCCAGTCTCCGTCCAACGATAGTGTAGTCCCAAATCGCCCGGGTTGCAGGAGCATGCCGTTTTTCAGTTCCAACGACAAGTCACAAGAAGAGATGGTCGGCGACGAGTAGTCGGGGATCTGCCTCATCGCAGGGCGGAAGGGATCTACACCCCTGCTCGCTGTCTGTTGAACTGCCTTGGCTTCAGCCGAACGCGCCCAAACTGAACAGCCCAGCGCAAGCAGGATCGCCATGGACAACGCAAGACTTTTTCTCATCACAGGATCTCCTCTGCGCACAAGTTTCGCCGCCCGCGTCACGAACAACGACATAATCGGGATCAGGTCCGCTGCCCCGGTTCAGGAATAGAAGCCCAAGAATGTCGACTGTGCCGCCGAATCCTTTGTCCGATTTCGGGACACATCCGCGAGAATGCGTTCACAAAACGAACAGGTCATCAAAAGCCCAGCTCAACCGGCCTATACACCTAATGCCCAGCGTACGCCGACAAAACAGCTCTGGCTTGCTCGGTCATCTGCTGCGCTTCAGTCAGCATCGCCCGGATGAGGTCGGGGTTGTGGAATCCAGTGGAATTCTCCGAAAACGTCCAGTCCCACCTGAACTGCGCCCTGCGGCACAGCCCCTCGAGATCGACCCGAGCCGATTCGTTCAGGCGGTCAAGCCCGCCCGATGCCCCGGCAGCCTCAATATCCCTGTAGAGCCCGGCCAGGAGCCGGCCCACACCCGTCCGGTGCTGATCGATGCCCGCCTGCAGCTCGATCAAGTTGGCACGCAGTTCTGCCAAATCGGCATCTGTGTCGCCGTGACAGCCGCCGCAGGAGTCGCCAAGGTGGTTCAGTGGGCTGGTCCACCAGTGAGACGGATACTCCCCATCAGGCGATGCGGTGGCGGGCATATGGCAGTCCGCGCACGCCAGGCCGAACTGGTAGTGCAGGCTATCGGCGGTAAAGGTCTCGAACTCCGGGTGCTGTACCTTGATCATGCCGTACCCTGTGCCCGGGTGCACCCAATCAACGAAGTCGATACTCTCATAGTAACGTTCGATATCCGCGGGAGTCGTTCCCTGAGCCCATGGGAATGTTAGTACGTTGCCCGGCTTCGCGAAGTAGTACTCCACATGACACTGGGCACAAGCCAGCATCTTCATGTCGTCCTGCGTAGTGATCGCCGCATCCATCCCGATGCCGGCCAGGCCACGAACCAGGGCTGGACTGGTTATCGCCCGTTGCATGTCCGGCTCCGAGTGGCAATTGGCGCAGCTGATGGTTTCAGTTATGCTTCCCTTGAGATTCTCGAAGCTCGATGCGTAGAAGGCCTCCTCGCCCACGGCCTCGATAACCGCCGGCACGTTGGCGCTCTTGCAGCTCCAACAGCCTGCAGTCGACTTGGGACGCGAGGTAGCTACCACATCGGCCCGAGCGCAGGTGTGCCCGCGCGAGGCATTGAACTCCGTACCGAAGCCTATCCCCCGGTATAGCTCCCGAGCCTCAGGGTGTCTCTCAAGCTTCGACCATGGCACCGAACCTCCGTACGGCTGGTCGATCTCAGAGCTGTTCCGCTCGTAGCTCGCCGCGACCTGCGCCCGCGATGCCGCGGCCAGCGCAGCCACAGCGCCTGCGAGCGTCAGCACGGCAATGCATATTGCCGCCAGTGTGGTCTTCCTCACTGCAGTTCACCGCCCTCTCTCTTGGCCTCTATCTACGGCTTCAACATGCCCGGATCTCATGATGATTACTGATCCGCTGCCCTTTTGGATAAGGCAGTGCCATATGCGGTAGCCATCACTGGTCACACCCGACTGCCCGTACATCCATGACGGATACTTCATCGGGATCATAGTGCAGGCAGAAGTAGCTATTGCTCCCACCCTCGCCGTATCCGCCAGAGCATACGCGATTCTCGGGCCGTTCTGAAGAACGTTCTTCAGGGCGGCGCAGAGTAACGCTGTTAGGAGCGATGCGATGGGCCCCGCAAGCACTATCCAGATGTAACGCGCCTTGCCGACCTCAACCTCATCTGCGGCCCAGCTCCAGGTCCCTACCCATCCGCCCCACCATTGAACCAGCACCTGCAGTCTGCCCCGCTTGAGTAGCTGAATCCTCGGGCGTACTCCTATCCGAACGATGACATCGTGCGGCACGAAGGCAAGGGCAGCCGCAACGTGGCTCAGCTCATGGACGAGCACAATCAGCGGCGCGATCACCGCCAGGTAGGCGATAAGGCACAGAGACATGGTCACCTGGAAGTCACCTCCACAAGTAGAGATCATCCAAACACTTGTCCGAACACTTGATTCTCTAGGCGTCGCGCGTGTCCTGCCAGACGAAGAGAAGGACCCGCGCGCCTCCACCTGCAGGCCGCGGGTCCTCGCCGAGCATCCCTAGCTTTAGTGCTCATTCGATACCCTTACCAGGTTGCCTTCTCTAGATTACCTTCCGCCGTTCCCTTTCCTCGTCAGAGATTTCGTCTTCAGCGGGGTACCATTTGACCTTGCCCAATCGGACACTGCACACGTCTCCCGCCCTGAAATCCCTGTGTTCATGGGTTTGGACTCTGATTTCGGTATCGCCGATATCCATGCGGTACTCGACATAGTCGCCCAGGAAGACTCGGTTCTTTATGCGCGTGCGATAGCCGCCTTCCGCAGTGAGCCGAATCTCATTCGGACGAGTGGCAAGCACGGCTCGGTCATCGTCCCAGTCCTCGGGGATTTCGCACTCCAGGCTGCTGCTCGCCGAACCTGCCGGCCACACCAGCCCATCGTGCAGCGCCACAGGCACGAAGTTCGATAGCCCGAGGAAGCTGAACACGAACCTGTTCGCGGGATTGTTGTACATGTTCGTCGGGGTATCCACCTGCTGCACAACACCCATGTCCATGACGAGCATCCTATCGGACAGCGCCATCGCTTCCGCCTGGTCATGTGTGACGTACACGATGGTCAAGCCTAGCTTCTTCTGGAGGTCCTTGATCTCAAACCGCATTATCTCGCGGAGCTTAGGGTCGAGATTAGATAGAGGTTCATCCAGCAACAGCACCTTAGCGCTGGCAACGATGGCCCTCGCCAGAGCGATCCTCTGTTGCTGACCGCCTGACAGCTCCGAGGGGTACTTCTCCTCCAGCCCCGATAGGCTAGTGTGCTTCAGCGCCCGCTTGACTCGGTCTGATATTTCCGCATTGTTCACCCGCTGGATGCGAAGAGGGAAGGCCACGTTCTCGAACACGTTCAGGTGCGGCCATACTGCAAACGCCTGGAACACCATGCCGAGCTGTCTCTTCTCAGGAGGCACGTAGAAGTTCTTCGACTTGATCGACATGGGCCTGTCGCCCAGCCATATCTCTCCTGACGACAGGTCCTCAAACCCCGCGATCATCCTGAGAGTGGTGGTCTTGCCGCATCCTGAGGGCCCCAGGAAGGAGAAGCACTCGCCTTCGCGGATGCTCAGGCTTACGTCATCAACAGCAGTCACTTTGCCGAAGGCCTTAGTAACGAAGGACTTAGTGACATTCTTCAGCGCGACCTGGTCCATCATTGCCCCCTCCTTTCGCGCGTGACGAACCTGAGCAGCAGTTCGCCGAGGACAATGATGATGATGGCCACTCCGGCCAGGGCGCACGCCTGCACTGTGTATCCCTCTTCATTGATGGAGTAGATGGCCACTCCCATGGTGCGCGTGAAAGGTCCGTAAAGCAGCAGCGAGGTCGTGAGTTCCCTCATAGCCGGCAGGAATATCAGGAAGAAACCTGCGACCATTCCCGGCCGGATCAGGGGCAGTGTCACATCGAGAAGCGATTCGAAGTGGCTCGCGCCGCAGGTGCGCGATGCTTCTTCCAGCGAATCGTGCACTTGCTCCAGCGATGCGGAGGCTGATTTCATGGAAAACGCCATGTAGCGCGCGATATACGCGATCAGGATGATCCAGATCGTGTTGTACAGGTTCAGGTAGAATGCCCCGCTCCACGTCAAGATGACTCCCACTGCCAACACAATCCCCGGTATGGAGTATGGCAGCACGCCGAGCACTTCAAGTACTCCCTTCCCTCTCGGCTGTATCTTGACGATCACGTAGGCGATCATGGTTCCCACCAGCATCGTTATGACTGCCGATGTTATCGACAGGAAGAAGCTATTCCGTATGGAGTCGCGCGCCATTTTCGACTCGAACAGCACATACTTGAAGTTGTTCAAAGTCATGTTGGCGAGCTTCATGGGCACACCGTAAGCCTTGAGGAAACCGACGCCGAAGATGGTGAATAGCGGCAGGATCACGGTGATGACCAGGAACACGAAGCACACCAAAAGCAACGGGACCTTCCATCCACGCAGCTTAATCAGCATGGGCCTCATGCTCTTGCCCCTGATTATGTCGTAACGCCCGGCTCGCAGGACCCGGCGCTGCAATGCCAGCGCCAGTACGACCACTGCCACCAGCAGTATCGAAAGAGACGCTCCGCGCCTGATTCCTTCGAAGCTTCCCGAGGCCCGGTAGATCAACTCGTAGATCTTGGTCGGCAGTGTGTAAATGCCGTTGGAGAATCCCAGTATCGCGGGAACCCCGAAATGCGACAGCGATGAGATGAGGATCAGCATCGCGCCTGCCGCGATCGCAGGAACCACCAACGGCATTGTGATCCTGCGTATCACCGTCATCTGGTTGGCGCCGGCGATCCTGGCCGACTCTTCCAGAGTGGGATCCATTCGTTCCAGCGCCCCGGACACCTGGATGAACACGAACGGGAAGTAGTAACACAGCTCGACAAAGACGATGCCTGCCAATGTGTTGATGTTGAACAGAGGGGTGCGCCCGCCCGTCAGCGCCATGAACATCTTGTTTATGTATCCTGAGCGCGGCGCCAGGAGCAACCCCCAGGCCATCGCCCCGATGAAAGGCGGGAACATGTATGGAATCACGAAGAGAGACTTCATGAGCCCCTTGAGCGGAATGTCGCTTCGGCCGATCAGCCAGGCGAAGAAGAGGCCGACAACAGTGCCCAGAGTGGTGACGAAGAAGGATATCTTTACCGTGTTCCACATGGCCGCCAGATTATCCGGATCGGTGAGCATCGAAACGAAAAGGCTCCAATCGAACGACCATTTGTAGAAGAAGACGTTGTACACGATCATTGCCACAGGCAAGACCACGGTAATGATCAGTATTACGGTGGAGATGACAAGCAGCAGCTGGCCGGTGTTGAACCTTGAGCCTTCCATTCGCCTGAGCTCGCTGCCCCTAAGAGACTGACCAGCTCTCACTATGACACCTCCTCCA
>CAYYHF010000091.1:0-9091 GCA_964471415.1 uncultured Clostridia bacterium
CGGGGATGCCCGATTGCCTTGGTCACTACGGGATTGCTTGCCATGGCGTTTCTGGGGTTCTCGGGATTCGACGTGGCGAGGTTCATCGGACTCTAGTAGATCGCACATGCGAGGGCGTCCCATCCTCGAACACGCGTACGCGTGGGTATCGGGCGGCTGCGGGCGAGCTGTGGATGGCGGACCGTGCGATTTGGTCTGGGCGCCGGCCTCGGAGTTCGCGTCCTTCATGGGTTAATGGTAGGGCTAGACGGGGGTGTAATGAATGAACGGCCTTAACGCTCTCTATAGCATGGGAGCACTGGGTCTGGTATTTGGGCTGTCGCTCGGGGTTGCGGCCAAGAAGTTCGCCGTTGAGAAGGACCCCAGAGTGGACGAAATAATCGCGGTGCTGCCTGGCGCGAACTGCGGCGGTTGCGGCTACCCGGGCTGCTCGGGTCTGGCCGATGCGGTAGTCGCCGGGAGCGCGCCGGTGGACGCATGCCCTGTGGGGAAGGCGCCCGTGGCGGCGAAGCTTGCGGAGATCATGGGTGTGAAGTTGGATTCATCGGCGGAACCCAAATACGCTCGGGTGATGTGCATGGGCGACCGCGCCCGCGCGGTTGAGCTCTTCGAGTAC
This sequence comes from uncultured Clostridia bacterium, assembly GCA_964471415.1. Lineage (GTDB taxonomy): Bacteria > Bacillota > DTU025 > DTU025 > DTU025 > UBA5389. The sequence continues at coordinate 617 of CAYYHF010000091.1, forward strand.
CATGGTATCCGCGACTGCCGGGCCGCTGGGCTGGTAGGCGGAGGGTCCAAGGGGTGTACCTACGGATGCCTTGGCTTGGGCTCGTGTGTTGACGCTTGCCAGTTCGGCGCGATGAGTATGGGCGATGACGGCCTGCCCACAGTGGATGACGACCTCTGTACGGGCTGCGGGAAATGCGTTGCAGCGTGCCCCCGCGGCATTGTTCAGCTGCGCGCGAAGAGAGATTCGGTTAACGTAATGTGCCAGTCGCATGCGCGCGGGCCTGAGGTGAAGAAGGTATGTTCGATTGGCTGCATCGGGTGCGGGATCTGTGCTAAGAACTGCCCTGAGAAGGCCATCACCATGGTGGACAACTTGGCCGTCATAGATAACTCAAAGTGCACACGATGCGGCGCGTGTATAGAGAAGTGCCCTGCAAAGTGCATCATCGACTATTCCAAGATCGAGCCCCCCCTGGCGGCCGGAGCAGGTTGCGAGAACCTGGCATCGAGCGGCGCTGGCGAGCGTGGTTCACAGGCGGCGAGTTAGAGACGGCGCACTGGAGGATGCGCGCCGCCGGCGCAAAGGGGAGCGCCGCGGCCCGCCCCACGGCCCACGCCACGGCGTGGCGGTGCAGTTGTGCAGCCTCCGGGCGTTGAAGTCGTATGGCGATTCAGGTTCACATGTCAGCCCCAGCTACTCGAGACAATTCGCAGAGCGAGTCCCGTGGCTGGGGCGTCACTACGACTTTGACGTGGTCACAAGTCGATATGCTCCTTGTAAACGCGGATTTCAAATGATAGACTTAATGAAGGGATTTGCGGCCCTCGGGGCGGTGCCTCTTGGCATCGCTCCTGTCAAGTCTGGGGCGGGTTTGGTTTGGAGGCGGTTTCGAGGGTGGGTGGGCTGATGCGGCGATTCTGCGCTAGGCGCGCTATGGGTGTTTTGGGCGGCTCGAGCGGTTCAGGCGTTTCCGGCGGCGCGCCCCGACTCATCTTGGCCTCGGCCTCTCCAAGGCGCTCGCAGCTTATGCGGGAGATCGGTTTGGAGTTTGAGGTAATCCCGAGCCAGATATCTGAAGACGGTATCTCTGCTGCGCGCCCTGAAAGGCTGGTTATGCGCTTGGCGCACGCGAAAGCGGCCGATGTGGCGGGCCGAGTGAAATCCGGGATTGTGATTGGCGCGGATACCATAGTTGTCGTCGATGGGGAGATCCTGGGCAAACCTGTCGACCAGGATGATGCCAGGAAGATGTTGCACGTGCTCGCCGGCAGGGAACACCAGGTGTACTCGGGATTGACAGTTATCGACGCGGGATGCGGGCGCTGCCTGACTGATTACGAGATGACTCGGGTCACGTTCAGGCCGCTTGCTGATTCGAGCATCGACAGATACGTGGCTACGGGCGAACCCATGGACAAGGCAGGGGCCTATGCCATTCAGGGAATCGGCAGCCTCCTTGTTTCGCGAATCGAGGGCGACTACAACTGCGTGGTAGGGTTGCCCCTCTGCAAGCTAGCCCTGATGTTGGCGGAGTTCGGGGTAGACGCGCTCTAGACTTGCAGATCGTGTTGATGAGATATGGGTGTGGGCTGATTCGGTCAGTTACGAATATGAACATGGCATGCCGACCCGCGGCCGCGCTTGCAGTAAGCCGCAGGCGAGGTGTGACCATGAGCATTGTTAAGCGTGGTATTCTCCAGATGCCTCCTGAGGAGCGTCCAACGGAGCGGCTATTGGAATTCGGCCCGGAAGCTGTCTCTACTGCGGAGCTCTTGGCTATCATTATCAGGTGCGGCAGACGGGGTGAAAGCGCGGTTGATGTTGCGTCCCGCGTGCTGTCGCATTTCGGCAGTGCGCGCCGGCTGGCCACAGCCAGCGTGGCGGAGCTTTCGGACATTCCGGGCATCGGTTCGGTTCGGGCTGTGCAGATACAGGCAGCTATCGAGCTCGGAAGAAGGGTGCTGCTGTCGGAGGGCGAATGCAGGCCGGCGGCATCGAGCGCCAGGCATGTGGCGGATCTCCTTATGCCGGGCATGCGCTATCTTGAGAAGGAGGAGTTCCGAGCGGTCTTTCTGGACAGCCGGAACAGGGTGATCGACATAGGCACGATATCCATCGGCACGCTCAATTCGTCCATTGTGCACCCGCGGGAAGTATTCCGCGCGGCGATAAAGGCTGGGAGCGCAGCTGTGATCCTCGTGCATAACCACCCTAGCGGCGATCCCGCGCCCAGCCCTGAGGATCTGGCGATCACCAAGCGTCTGGTGCGGGCCGGGGCGATGATTGGGATAGAAGTGCTCGACCACATCATAATAGGCGACAATGAGTATGTCAGTCTTCGGGAAAAGGGTCTGCTGGGAGCATCGTCGCGCTCATAGCAGTCATGGCGGTCACAGCAGCCACGAAGGCCCGTAAGGCTGTTTTGGAGAACACTGTTCGGACTTAAATCCTGTTCAGAAGGGAGCCGTTCGTCATGGCCTTTGCTTCTCTCTTCAGCGGCTGGTCGCGAGACATGGGCATTGACCTGGGTACTGCTAATACACTCGTGTTCGTCAGGGGCAAAGGGATAGTGCTTCAAGAGCCCTCGGTAATCGCGATCGATCACGACAGCCAGGACATACTGGCCGTTGGATACGATGCCAAGAAAATGGTGGGCAGAACGCCTGCAAGCATTGTAGCAGTGCGTCCTTTGAAGGACGGGGTTATAGCCGACCTTGACGTCACAGTCACCATGCTCAGGCACTTCATCGACAAGGCATCGCGGCACCACGGGGTGTTTAAGCCCAGAGTCGTCATAGGCGTGCCGTCAGGCGTTACCCAGGTGGAGCGTCGAGTGATACATGACTCTGCGGTACAGGCTGGAGCCAAGGAGGCCTGCCTCGTAGAGGAGCCTATGGCCGCCGCAATAGGTGCGGGTCTTCCTGTTGAGGACCCCACAGGCAATATGGTTGTAGACGTGGGCGGCGGAACCACGGAAGTCGCGGTCATCTCGCTCGGCGGTATAGTGGCGTCCAAGTCTACTACCACAGCCGGCGATAAGATGGACGAGGCCATCGTCAACTATATGAAGCGCAACTACAACCTGATGATAGGCGAACGAACCGCTGAAGAGATAAAGAAGACCATCGGCTCGGCTTACCCGATTCAGCAGGAAGAGACTATGGAAGCCAGAGGGCGCGACATCGTCAACGGGCTTCCGAAGACAGTCACAATATCCAGCACCGAGATACAGCAGGCCCTTTCCGACACTGTATCGGAGATAGTCAATGCTGTCCGCAGTACACTGGAGAGGACGCCGCCCGAGCTCTCGGCGGACGTCATTGACAAAGGAATTGCCATGACCGGCGGCGGGTCCATGCTGAAGGGCCTCGACAGGCTGCTTTCGGACGCTACCGGGATGCCCGCGTATCTCACGGAGGATCCTCTCACCTGCGTGGTGAGGGGAGCGGGTCTCATCGTGGAGCATCTCGACACCTACCGAAGGGTGCTCGTATCGTCAGGCAGGCTGAAGTAGGGTGCGGTGCCCTGGGAGGGCGTCTGGTGAACAAACTCCTTTCAAGGAGGAGAGCGATTGTCACTGCGGTGAGTGTGATCCTCCTGGTCACCCTCGTATACTCCACTGCTCGCGACCGTGAAAGGCTTTCAGCGGCCGAGCGCGTGCTGCGTGAGGTGTTCGCCCCCGTTGCGCGCGGCGCCTCCTATGTGAGCAGGACCGTATCATCGTGGGTTTCGTTTGCGGCGTCCATAGCCCGCATGAAACCGGAGAATGAAGCGCTTCATGCCGAGGTAGACCGTCTGCGTTCTGAGATCGTGCAGCTTCAAGAGGCGTCTTGCGAGAACGACAGGCTCAGGGGGCTGCTGGAGCTGAAGAGCGCGCTCTCCGGACGCTCGGCGGCGGCCCACGTCATATATCATGACCCGGGCAACTGGCTGGAGTCAGTCGTCATCGACAAAGGCTCCAGCCATGGCCTGGCAGGCGGAATGGCGGTTATCGGCCCCATGGGCGTTATCGGACGTACCGCGTCTGTAACCAAGCACACGGCCACCGTGCTGTTTGCGGTGGACTCGCGCAGTGCAATCGGGGCCATCAACGCGAGGTCTCGGGATCTGTTGATTGCCGAAGGCATCGGCGATGGCTCCGGTCTCCTTCGGGTGCGTCCTGTGGGAGTCGATTGCGATATGGTTGAAGGCGATGTGATCATCACATCCGGCATGGGAGGCGTTTATCCCAAGGGCTACGTGGTCGCGGACGTCATATCAGTCGAGCAAGACAAATACGGAGTGTCGAAGACCGGCTTGGCCAGTCCGCGTGTGGACTTTCAGCGCCTCGAGGAAGTCCTGGTGCTGATCGACCCCGTAGAGGGGGTCATGCAGTGAAGCCAGCTAGGGTTGTCGCGGCCTTGTTCATCGCGACGCTTCTGCAGTGTGCTGTGATTCCGGCGTTCTTTCCCGGCCTCGTCATCCCCGACCTCGTCTTCTGCCTGTCGTGTGCTGCGGCGATAGCGGCGGGAGGGGGCTACGGCACAGCTCTGGCAGCTGTAGGCGGGCTGATCAAGGATGGGCTTACAGGGGCCTTCCTGGGAGCGAACGCAGGCGCCGACATGGCGGCGGCGGCCATAATCGGACTTGTCGAACCCCAGCTGTTTAAGGAAAGCCTTCTCACCCCCGCAGTCGTTGTCGGCGTGGCTACTTGGGCTCGGGAAGCTGTGTACATGTTCTGCATAGGATCGTTCGGCGCTCGGGTCGTCCTGCAGCGAGCGGCGCTGGTGGTGCTGCCGTGGCTGACCGCGCTCAACTGCTGCGCGGGCGTTTTCATTTACAGATGGCTATACCTTCTTCCGCGGGAGCGAGGGCGCGCTCTGACCCAAGTCGAGCTGGTTGGAGACATCGGGCTGCGTCCTCCGCGGACCGGGCGGAGCTGATCGCGATGAATACGAGCATTATGGATATGATGGATCGTACCCAAAAAGGTCTGGAGCGCCGGCTGAGAACGTTCCAGATCATTGCGCTGGCCTTGTTTGTGGTGCTTGCGGGGCGGCTGTGGCAACTGCAAGTGATGCGGGGCGACTATTTCAAGGGCCGCGCAGCGGCCAACAGGATCGCGCTGCTGCCGATCTCTGCTCCGCGCGGCCTGATAGTCGACAGAAACGGCGAGATGCTTGCAACAAGCAGGATGGCTTACACCGTCTCCGCCATGCCGCAGGAGTTTTGCGACAGAGAAGGCGAGGTAGAGCTGCTATCGCAGATTCTTGGGATGACGGTTGACGAGATAGAAGCGAAGATCGCAGGCCAGACCGAGGGCAGGCACGGCATCCCGTACCAGCCCGCTCGTCTTCTGGAGGATGCATCGCCGGAGATAGTCTTGAGAATCGCTGAGCACCGAATAGACCTGCCTGGGATCATCATAGAGGAGGAACCCTACAGGAACTACCCACGCGGGACGCTTGCCGGTTCACTCATTGGGTACGTGGGCCAGATAAGCGCGGAAGAACTGAGGCAGCTGGGCGATGCTGGGTATCGTGGGCGTGATCGCATAGGCAAGACCGGTCTTGAACGAGAGTTCGAGGAGTATCTGCGCGGACAAGACGGTGTGACGGAGATAGAGGTCGACTCGCTGTCGCGCCCTCGGGGCACGGTAGGTTGCACCGAGCCGGTGTGCGGCGCAACGCTGGTCCTTACCATCGATGCGCAGCTGCAGCAGGCGGCCGAGAAGGCGATCCGCTCCCAACTTCAGACGCTTCAGTCCGGGAAATACAAGAGCACCCGCGCCGGCGCGGCGGTGGCCATAGATCCTCGTACCGGCGAGATCCTGGCGCTGGCATCCGAGCCCGGATACGACCCAGGCTGGTTTGTACCGAGAATTTCGGAAGAGCAGTGGCGCCGCGTGAACGAGGCATCAGCCCTGTTTAGCCGGGCAGTTTCAGGCGCCTATCCGCCGGGCTCTACGTTCAAGCCCTTCGCCGCCGCAGCCGCTTTGGAGGCCGGCCTGGTCAGTCTGACGGAGAGATTTCAGTGTACGCCATCGGCGGCATCGCGATACTTCGGCATGAGGTGCGCGGTCTGGTCCAGCGGGCGCACTCATGGGAATCAGAACTTGGCGCAAGGCATGATCAACTCGTGCAACATCGTCTTTTATGAGCTGGGTAGGAGGCTCACAGCCGACCAGATGGCCGCGATGGCCAAGGCGTTCGGGCTTTCGTATCCCACCGGACTGCGCTTTGCGCCGCCCGAGTCCGCCGGGGCTGTTCCCGATTCGGCGGAGCGCGAGTTCATGCCGGGCGAACGTCTGAGCTACGCCATAGGTCAGCAAGTCACCGTAACTCCGCTGCAGATGGCGGCGGCATACGGCGGGATCGCGATGCGGGGGCCGATCTACACGCCCCACCTGGTACGGCAGATACTGACGCCGGAGGGGTCTGTCCTGGCCGACATTCGGCCGCAGCTGGCGCGCTCGGCGAACCTGTCTGGCGAGACGTGGGACTTTCTCCACAAAAGCCTTGCAGAGGTGACTTGCACAGGCACTGCGGCCTCAGGCTATGCGGGGTTTCCAGTTTCTGCTGCAGGCAAGACCGGGACTGCTCAGTCGCCTCCGGGCGATGCGCACGCATGGTTTGCGGGCTGGGCGCCTGCCTCCGATCCGGAGATCGTGGTGGCTGTGCTGATAGAGCGGGGCGGCGGCGGAGGGTCGGCGGCGGCCCCGATTGCCAGGGCGATAATGGAAGCGTATTTCGGAATATCGCAGGCTTCGGACTGAGTGGCGAGCTCGCTGGTGCAGGAGGAAATGGGTGGACGAAGGAGAATAGCGCAAAGATAGGCTCATTCGGCGGTGGTGTGTTTGAAGTCTCAAGATGTGATATTCGTCGGAACGCGTGGTGGTCTTCGCCTGGTTCTTGATGCAGAAGAGAACATCGAGAATCTCAAGCGCGCCCTGGAGCGAAGGCTCCAGGAGGCTGTAGGGTTCTACTCCGGGGCTCGAGTGACTGTGGAGATGCGGGGCGCGGTGGTCCCTCCAGAGTGGATCGAGGAGGTCAGGTCGATATTGGCAAATCATGGGCTATCTATGGACGAGCGGAGCTGGGATGAAGCATCGGCCGGGCTCGAGTCGGGGGTTGGCGCCGGCGGCGAGAACGTGCCGGGTGGGCATCGGCCCGAGGCAGTTCCCGATGATGGGGAGCAGGAGCAGTACATTCCCGGGGCTGATACAGTCCTGATACGAAGGTCGCTCAGATCGGGGCAGTCGGTATCGTTCAACGGAAACATAGTTGTGATGGGGGATGTCAATCCCGGGTCTGAGGTGTGCGCAGCCGGCGACATAGTGGTCTTCGGCGCTCTGCGCGGCGTGGCCTATGCCGGCGCCAATGGCAGCGCCGCCGCGAGGGTTATCGCGCTGCGACTCACCCCAACTCAGCTCAGGATAGCCGACAAGATAACGAGGTCGCCCGATGACGAGGTCCAGGCGCCTTCCGGGCCCGAAATGGCTTACTTGCGAGACGGAGCCATAGTCATTGAACCCTGGACAACTCATTAGGGGGCGGTGTTAGGCGTATGAGCGGATCTGTAATAGTGATAACTTCCGGCAAAGGCGGAGTAGGAAAGACTACAGCGGCGGCAAATATCGGGGCTGCGCTTGCGCTGATGGGGCCCAGCGTTGCGCTGATCGATGCAGATATCGGCCTACGCAACCTCGACTTGGTGCTGGGCCTGGAGAATAGGATCGTGTACGACTTGGTCAACGTGGTGGAAGGCGCGGCCGATGTGCGCAAGGCCCTGATACGCCACAAACACATAAAGAACCTTTCGCTGCTTCCCGCGGCTCAGTCCAGAGACAAGACCTCTGTAACTCCCGAGCAGATGAAGGCGGTCACCGAGGACCTGAAATCGTCCTTCGATTTCGTGATACTCGACTGCCCCGCAGGCATCGAACAGGGGTTTAAGAACGCAGTGGCAGGGGCCGAGCGAGCCATCATCGTGACCACTCCGGAAATGTCGGCGGTAAGGGACGCTGATCGGATCATAGGCATGCTGGAGCCACAGGACATCTACGATCCGTGGCTCATCATCAACAGGATCAGACCCGACATGATCAAGCGCCGTGATATGCTGGACGTGGACGATGTTATCGAACAGCTCAAAGTAGAACTGTTGGGCGTGATACCCGATGACGAAGCCATAATCGTAGCTACGAACAAGGGCATCCCCGTTGTAATGGACGAGAGGTCCAAAGCTGGGCGCGCTTTCCGCGATGTGGCCGCTCGTCTCATGGGGGAGGATGTACCCATAGCTGCTACAGCTGAGGAAGACGACTGGTTCTCAAGAATCATCAGATGGTTCGCAAGGGCGAGGGGGTAAGCGTCGTGATGGACTTTCTGCAGCGGCTTTTCGGTAGACTGGAGGGGCCTTCCAGCAAGGACACTGCCAAAAACAGGCTAAGACTGGTTCTGGTCCAGGACCGCGCTACGCTGTCGCCCGGCCTGATGGAGCAGCTCAAGACGG
>CAYYHF010000092.1:0-9071 GCA_964471415.1 uncultured Clostridia bacterium
CTGTCCCGATGCACGGTTATCTTCTTCGATCTCAGTGTAGAGATACTCGTTGATGGGCCCCAGGCCGAGCTCAGTCGGCATAACCCCGGTTCCCGGCCCTATCCAGCCGACCTCGGCTTTGGCGGAGCTGTCGATGCACGGTGAATCCGTGCCGGAGTAAGACGCGCGAGGGATCTCAGTGCCCAAGCCCAGCTCAGCCACGGCCAGCGCAATGCCGGATTCTGCTGCGGCGAGCGCCTGCCGTCTTTGCTCCATGAACTTGCCGGACTGGTAGGATGCCAACGCCATCTGGAGCATCCCCATGATGACTAGACTCAAAACGACCATGGCCACCAACACGTACACCATCGTGCCGCCCTTTTGATCTGCGCCCAGGTTTCTCACCGCATTTCACCTCACTTGGCGCGGTTGCGAAGTCGTATGCTCGTGGCGTGTTCGGCAGTTCGTCCGCCTCCAGTATTCAAAGACAGACGCACCGTACAAAATCCGCCGCCCCCGGCGGTCTCTATGGACAGGCTGTCCGCCCGGGCTATTGCCTGAGCATCGCCCCCATCGGACGAACGAAACAGCTCCCCCTGGCTTATCCAGTAGGACTCGGCATGCGATGATCCCGAGTAACTGAATTCGAATCCGCCTTCGGAACGATTTCTCACTGATGACGCGCTTCGCAGGCCGCGAAACTCGCTACCCGAGCCATCGATGATCTGGTTCGCGGCCAGAGCCAGCGTCTGGGCAGAGTACGACTGTGAGCTGACCCGAGCGCTCGCGGACATCGCTGTCTGTATGTAGGCGAAAGCTGCCCCCATGAGCACGGCTGCGAGAACAAGGGCAATCAGCAGCTCAACCTGGGTTATTCCCCGTTGGTCACCGTCATTTGCATACCAGCGCCGTGTTGCTCGCGAGCGCCCTGTCACCCTGGCTCACCTCGACTTTGAGGCGGTAAACGCCGTGAGAAGTGTCTGCTACATTGTACTTAACTGAATACCGATCAGGAATCCAATCGCCGGTGTAGGCAGTGTCCCCTTTCCCGACATACGGCGCCAGGTTGGACAGCGTCAGCTCCTCGGTAACACCCTGGAGAATTGAAACCGCCTCGACTCTGTCCTTTCCGCGCTGGCTCGTTCCCAGTCCAAAGTTTATGCCAGAATAGAAAAAGGCCCCAATCAGCCCAAGGAGAACCACGACTACAGCTATCTCCACGAGGGCAAAACCCTCTTCCTCCATGTGGGTAATTGGAACCACCTCCAAGCACAGTGTGGCTGATATAGAAAAGCGAGGTCCTCGTACCAATTATTGCGCATTCCTTCACAAAGTGCAATACCGGGATGCTTCTACCTGACCCAGTCCCGCGACCATCCCACTATCGCAGATGGGTCGTAACCCGGAACACTTGAATCGCCCACGGGGCGGAAGGTGACCGTGGTGTTGTTCTTGGCCACAAACGACCCGCCTACAGTGACTGTGCCTGTCAAGGTCATATTGTTCTTGAGATCGATGTCTCCCCCGATTACCAAGTGCAGTTTGTCAGGTCCCCCAAGAGAGTTCTTGCATTCCATGTCGCCGGCCACGATCACCGTAATGTTGCCCTCAAACTTCAGGTCGTTCTTGGCGAGCAGATCGCCGCTGACGAAGAGCACTCCATTGCCTGACGGGCACCGAATAGTGACGCTATTCATATCGAGATTCCCGAGGACGCCATCGAAGAACCTGTAGCCGTTCACAAGGACCTCGCTGTCGTCTCCCAGTAGAAAATCGGGCGCCGGATACCCCCTGTACTCCTCCGGATCCAGGCGAGGGAAGTCGATGCTGGTATTGGACTTCCTCACGAAGCCGGGAGATACATCGAATCCGATTATGGGGCCTCCGGAGACGATGTCCGAACCCACCACGTAGTTGTTCGTGATCCCCTCAACAGACCTGCCGGCATACAGCCCGTACCCGTAGATCGGAGGCGGCGGAGGGGCTATGGCCGTCACTCTCAGCGATACGCTCTGCGATTGATCGCCTACGTTGGCAGTCGACCTGATCACATATGAAGAATCTTCAACACATATGGTGCCCGTGACTATTTCCGGCCCAATCTCCGCAGCGAAGCTTGTATCCTGCCGATAACCGGGATCAGTCTTAAGAAGGCTATAGGCGGACTCGGCGCCCCCCTCCGCCAAAAGAAGGGCCTGAACCCGTCTTCCGTTTGCGGCCTGCATGCGATAGGCCGATGCGGAGTTGGCCAACAAGGCGTAGGCCAGGACGGCGATGACGATGACGGAGACTATCACGGAGAGCAAGACTGAACCTGACTCAGATGTATGAGGATGCTGCATCGGATTCACCTGCCTCTTACCTTCTGATGGTGATCTGCGTGGAAGCCGTCTTGGACGCGCCGGAGCGCTCACACACGATAGATATGGTGTATGAGCCGCTGTAAGCGGTCTGGACCACCTCAAAAGACGACACATCGCGCGCAACCGGCGCAGCGGTCTGGGAACCAACCGGCGCAGTCGTGATCATTCGAAGAGTAGTTCCGTCAAGCGCGAATGAGTAGACAGTCTCGCCCGCCTCTCCGTCCACTCTGATTATCGGGCTCATCGGATCAGCAACATCGACTGACGATGCCTTTCTCATTTTTGAGGCTACAGCCACCAAACCAGCCTCAGACTGCATGTCGAGCGCGGCGGCGGTGGATGCGCGACCCCACGCGCTCCACGCCCCTGTCATGGTCACCCAGGCGGCCCCGATGATGGATCCCGCCAACACCACGACTATGAGCAACTCCACCAGAGTTAGCCCGCTATCACTCTGCGAAAAGCGTTCGGCACACAACATTGCGCGAATTTCCTTTCAGATCATACACGACATCGGCTTCAATTGCCCAGCAGCGGTCGGGAGGCGCGCCCGAAGCAGTTACGGCAATAGTCCTACGAAACCGCGACATGCCCATCGCCGCCAGCTCAGCCTCTTCTTCAGCAGCGCTCACACTGACAAGGCGGTCGTAGTGCCCTGCGTTGAAGTACGACCGATACTTCTCGATGGCCTGATTGGCCAGGTTTGACGCGTCTGCCTCCATCTCGGCCGCCTTCTGCACGTACACGGCCTGAGACATCGCAGTGAAGAGAGCACCTATCGCAATGCCTATGACCACCAGAGCCACAAGCACCTCAATCAGGGAATACCCTGATTCACAGGTCGTGCCTTTCACCGCGCCTTCTGCCACTTGCTCCTACCCCTTCACTACGCCCAACGGCCGAAGCCGGGCGACCTTCATCGATATTCCGGCCTTGTGTGTTATATCGACTATCTCGTTTACATCCTTATAGGCCTGGGGCGCCTCCTCAGCCAGCGCGCTCCTGCTGGCTGCCCTAGCGTATATGCCCGCTTCGGCCAGCGACTGCCTGACCTCGCCGGACTTTCGGGCTTTCAAGGCTTCAGTGCGGCTCATCAGGCGTCCGGCGCCGTGGCAAGTGGAACCGAAGGCGATTTCCATGCCTCTTTCGGCGCCCACGAGCACATATGAGTTGCGTCCCATGTCGCCGGGTACGATCACCGGCTGGCCCACTCCTCTGTATGCCGCGGGCACGTCCGGATGCCCGGGCGGAAAGGCTCGCGTGGCTCCCTTCCTGTGCACACATAGTCTCCTGAGTTCGCCGTCCACACAGTGTTCTTCGATCTTGGCGATATTGTGACACACATCGTACAGCAACGTCATGCCCAAGCGCTCTGGAGTCGACCCAAACTCGCGCGCCGTAGCCTGCCTGGCCCAATGCGTGATGCACTGGCGGTTCGCCCACGCGAAATTGGCAGCGCACGCCATAGCCGCGAAGTAGCGCCGCCCCTCCGGGGACTCAAACGGTGCGCACGCCAACTGCCTGTCGGGAACGCTTATGCCGTATTTCTTGAGCGCCGCGTTCATCGTGGATAGATAATCCGTGCAAACCTGGTGCCCCAGCCCTCGCGAACCTGTATGTATCATCATTACGATTTGATTGTAATGCAGCCCGAATACTTTCGCCACATCCGGATTGAGCACTTCGTCGACAACCTGTATCTCAAGGAAATGGTTGCCCGAGCCCATCGTGCCTAGCTGAGGCATTCCACGTTCCACCGCTCTGGCGCTTACAGCCGATGGATCAGCGGCCTCCATCCTTCCCCTCTCCTCTGTGTACTCCAGATCGGCGTGGCTGCCATAGCCGGCGCGCACCGCCCATTCTGCCCCGCGTTCGAGCACTCGGCACACTTGGGCCGCGTCAAGCTGAATGGGACCGCGCGTTCCAAGCCCCGATGGCACATCGCGGTAGAGTCGGTCTATCCACGGCTTAATCTTGGGCATCGCGTCAGCAAGCTCAAGGTTGGTTCTGACCAGCCTGACCCCGCAGTTTATGTCGAAGCCGATCCCTCCGGGGGTGATCACTCCGTCCTCAAGTCGCATCGCCCCTACGCCCCCGATAGGGAAGCCGTATCCCGAATGGATGTCGGGCATGGCCAGGGCCGGCTGGCAGATGCCGGGAAGGCAAGCCGAATTGGCCAGTTGCTCCAGGGCCTCGCCATCACGGGCGACTTCCAGGCCCTGCGCATCAGTGACCACAACTGCGTCCACCTGCATGCCCTGTTTGTAGCTTGCGGGTATTCGCCATCTCAGCTCATCGATTCTCTCCAGCGGGCCTTTCCACATACTCGACACGTGTTCCACATCCTCTCAAGCGTCCAGCACAAGCCGAGCAGTCCAGCGACCATCGGCCAGTTCTGTTACTTCTATCATGTGATAGGACGCTGCCTTGGGGACCAGCCCCAATATCCCGGATCGACCGGTCGCAGAACAGAGCGCGTCCTCTGTGAGCCGAATGCCGGCGATCTCTACGTCAAGACGCGCTTCGCGCCCATCGCCTGCGCCTTCCGCCTGCGCCGCCTCCCCCTGCTCGAGCTGGTGGAACTTGAACTTGCACGGCACAAATGCCTCGCAATCGAAAAGAAAGATGATCTCATTGGCCAAGTGGACCAGCAGGGACTCGAGGTCGGGCGCGCGCAGCCTGATTCGGCGAATCGCAGACATGCCCAGACCGGGCTGCGCTGTAGCCCCAAGCTCTGTCCGTGGAAGTATCAGGTTGGACAGAGCGAGCCCGCAGCCGGCGAATACCTCCGGAAGCGAGCTCGCTGTCACTCGGAAGGCGGCGTCACCGGCCTCATCGAAAGGCTCAATGATGGTCTTGACGTCGTCCATTTGCGTTGTCTCCCCCTGGCGCTTCTTGCGGTGCCGGACTAGTCGGCCGGCTTGGTCGCCGCCAGTCTAGTCCTCCAGATCCTCCGAGATCTTCGACGACACCCTGGCAATCGATATGACCTGGTCGCCCTCTTCAAGCGCCATCGCCTTAACTCCTTGGGTGTATCTGCCCATCCGCGGCACATCGGAAATCCGGAAACGTATCACATACCCAGCCATTGTCATCAACATCAGATGGTTCTCCTCGCGTACCAGCTTGACTCCGGCGATGAGGCCGGTCTTGTCGGTAAGCCTGCACGCCTTTAGCCCTTTGCCCCCCCGCCGCTGCGGACGGTATTCCGATACCGGGGTGCGCTTACCCGAGCCGTTGCTGGTGATCACGAGCACGTCCGCATCGTTGCGGGCGATATCCATGCCCACCACGATGTCGCCCGGATCAAGCGCGATGCCGCGCACCCCGGCTGCAGTCCTGCCCATAGCGCGCACTTCATCCTGCCCGAACCGTATTGACATCCCGTTTCTGGTCACCAGAAGTATCTCATCGTCTTCGGTGACCATCTTGACGGCAATCAGCTCATCGTCGGGAGCAAGCGAGATGCCGATGATGCCTGTGCGGCGAATGGCGCCAAACGCCGTGAGTTGGGTCTTCTTCACCGTGCCCTGCCTGGTCGCCATGGCCACATACACATCGTCGGCGAACTTCACCACCGGCATAAGAGCCGTAACGGCCTCGCCCGGTTCAACCTCGATAAGGTTCACGATGGCTGTTCCGCGCGCCTGGCGCTGGGCTTCGGGAATCTCGTACCCCTTTAGGCTGTAAACCTTGCCCCTGTTGGTGAAGAACAACATCGTATCATGGGTGTTGGTCACGAACAGGTGCTCCACGAAGTCCTCTTCCCGGGTAGCCATGCCTGTGACACCGCGGCCCCCGCGCCTCTGGGAGCGATAGGTGTTCACCGGCAGTCGCTTGATGTAGCCCTGGTGGCTCATGGTCACCACTACGTCCTCCCGGGCAATGAGGTCTTCCATCTCGATATCCGGCGATTCTTCAGCGATCTCGGTTCGGCGCGCATCGCCGAACTTGTCGCGAACCGCGATCATCTCGTCTTTTATGACCTCAAGTAGCAATTGGTCATCGCCCAAGATCCCGCGCAAACGCTCGATCACCGCGCACACCTCGGCGTATTCCTGTTCGATCTTCTCGCGTTCCAGGCCGGTAAGGCTCGCCAGGCGCATATCCAAAATCGCGTTGGCCTGCCGCTCTGTGAGTTCAAAGCGCTGCATCAGGCCTTCGCGGGCCGCTTCCCGGCTGGCAGACGCGCGGATAAGAGCGATGATCTCGTCGATATGGTCCAGCGCGATTCTCAGCCCTTCCAGGACGTGCGCGCGGTCCTCCGCCTTTGCCAGGTCAAACCTGGTTCTGCGCGTCACCACTTCAACCTGGTGGGCAATGTAGTAATGCAGCACTTCCTTGAGATTGAGCACGCGCGGTTCGTTGTCCACCAACACCAGCGTGATGACGCCGAAGGTAGCTTCCATGGAAGTATGCTTGTATAGCTGGTTCAACACAACGTTGGCATTGGCGTCCCGCCTGAGTTCTATGACGATTCGCATGCCTTCGCGATCAGACTCGTCACGGAGATCGCTGATTCCATCAATCTGCTTGTCGCGGACAAGATCCGCAATACGCTCTACCAACCGGGCCTTGTTGACCTGGTAAGGAATCTCCGTGATGACTATCCGCTGCCTGCTGCCGTCCATCGGTTCGATCTTGGCGCGGGCCCGCATTCTTATGCTTCCCCGCCCGGTGTGATAAGCATCGTGGATCCCCTGCGTACCGAGGATCAGCCCTGCGGTGGGGAAATCGGGCCCCTTTATGAACTCCATCAGCTCGGCCACCGATGCCTCCGGATTGTCGATCAGATGAATCGTTCCGTCGATCACTTCAACCAGGTTGTGAGGCGGAACGTTAGTGGCCATGCCCACCGCGATACCGGATGAGCCGTTGACCAGAAGCTGCGGGAACCGAGACGGCAGCACCACCGGTTCCTTCTTGGAAGCATCGTAGTTGGGGACGAAGTCCACAGTGTCCTTCTCAATGTCCGACAGCATTGCCGATGCAAGCTTTGCCATGCGCACTTCAGTGTAGCGCATGGCCGCGGCGGGGTCGCCGTCTACAGAGCCGAAGTTGCCGTGCCCGTCTACCAGCGGATTCCTGACCGAGAAATCCTGCGCCATCCTGACTATGGCATCGTAGATGGCGGATTCGCCGTGTGGATGGTAGTTACCGATGACTTCGCCCACCACAGTAGCGGACTTCCTGTAGGGTTTCTCGGCAGTAAGACCGATGTCGTGCATCGCATAGAGAATCCTGCGGTGAATCGGTTTCAGGCCATCGCGAACATCAGGCAGAGCCCTGCCTACGATGACGCTCATCGAGTAAAGCAGGTAGGACCTGCGCATCTCGTGTTCTATATCGACCGGTATCATCTTTCCGTCAGTAAGCTCGGTCAAACGTCAACACCTCAAAGCATAAGCCAAAGTATCAGATGTCTATCTCCGTGGCGAACTTGGCGTGAGTCTCGATAAACTCCCGCCTGGGCTGCACCTTGTCGCCCATGAGCGTGGTGAATATCTGATCTGCCGCTATCGCGTCTTCCATCGTGACTTTGAGCATGGTGCGCGTTGCGGGGTTCATAGTAGTCTCCCACAGCTGCTCAGAGTTCATTTCGCCCAGACCCTTGTAGCGCTGTACAGGATAGTTGCCTCCTCCGAGTCTCGCCAGTAGATCCCGCAGTTCCTGGTCGCTGTAGGCATAGTGCTCCTTCCTGCCCTGGCGCGCCATGTACAGGGGAGGTTGCGCTATCAAAATGTGCCCTCTTTCGATGAGCGGTTTCATGAACCGGAAGAAGAACGTCAGCAAGAGCGTGCGTATGTGCGCCCCGTCCACATCGGCATCGGTCATTATCACGACTTTGTGGTAGCGAAGCTTCGAGATGTCGAAATCCTCGCCTATTCCGGTGCCCAAGGCAGTGATCATCGCCCGTATTTCGACGTTGGCGAAGATCTTGTCGATACGCGCCTTTTCAACGTTGATGATCTTGCCTCTGATGGGCATGATCGCCTGGAACCTGCGGTCGCGCCCGGATTTCGCCGACCCGCCTGCGGAGTCGCCCTCCACGATGTAGAGCTCGCACATGGCGGGGTCGCGCAGTGAACAATCGGCAAGCTTCCCAGGAAGCGATGATATCTCCAAGGCTGACTTCCTGCGAGTGAGCTCCCTGGCCTTGCGCGCCGCCTCGCGCGCCCGCGCCGCCGCAACGCACTTGTCTATGATCTTGCGAGCGTTGCCCGGGTTTTCCTCAAAATACACGGTGAGACCTTCAGTCAAGACTGAGTCCACAATCCCCCGGACCTCGCTGTTGCCGAGCTTGGTTTTGGTCTGCCCCTCGAATTGCGGATCCTCCAGTTTCACGCTGAGCACAGCCGTGAGTCCCTCGCGAACATCGTCGCCTGTGAGGTTCTCGTCGCTGTCTTTGAGCACGTTCACCTTGCGAGCGTAGTCGTTCAAGGATCTTGTGAGAGCGGACCTAAATCCCGATAGGTGCGTTCCGCCCTCAGTGGTGTTCACGTAGTTGGCGAAACACAGCATGTTCTCCGAGTAGCCATCGTTGTACTGGATCGCCGCTTCCACCGACACTGACTCGAATTCTTTTGAGACATATATCACATCGGAATGCAGGGCATCCTTCGCCCTGTTGATGAACTCGACGAAGGATCGGATTCCCCCTTCGTAACGAAAGACGTTCTCCCTGACACTATCGTGCTCATCCGCGCCGCGCTCGTCGCGCAGCACGAT
>CAYYHF010000093.1:0-9022 GCA_964471415.1 uncultured Clostridia bacterium
TTTTTCGGCCCGTCTATCCTGTCTTTCATCGTTTTTCAGTAGGAGTTTGCCTATTGCAGTCGAATAGCTAATAAGGTGTTTTGTACTTTTCGTCTCAGGGGGGATGGATCGGTGCCGATCGGTCTTTTCGGAAGACGCGCTAAGAGCATGGTCGGGCTTGACATCGGCACAAGCCGCGTCAAGTTGGTTGAACTAACGGCGAGGGGCGCGTCTGTCGAGCTTACGCGCGCGGCAGTCGAGCTGACCCCAGTGGACGTGATCCGCGACGGGAAGGTGGTTCAGCCCGAGCAGGTGGCCGCGGTGATCAAGAAGGCTCTCGCTGCTGGTCGCTTCAGGCCGGGCGAGGTGGTGGCGGCCATTGCCGGGCAGGGAGTGGTGGTGCGGCACGTGCAGTTTCCGAAGATGCCCGAGGAGGAACTGCGCGAGGCGCTCAAGTGGGAGGGCCAGAAGTACATACCTTTTCCCATGGAAGAGGCATCGGTGGATTTTGAGATCATCCGAGGGGATCCCGAGGCTGCGAATATGGAAGTCATGCTCGTTGCGGCGCAGCGCAGCATCGTCGATTCACACCTTACGGCCATAGAAAGGGCGGGGCTCAGGCCGGTCGCGGTGGATGTCCAGCCTTTTACGGTCCTGCGGGCTTTGCGATATGAGCCTGCGGGCGTCGAAGGCCCGTGCTCCGCGTCGAACGGGGTGGTGGCCTATGTCGACATCGGCGCAGGCACTACCGACATCGTCATCGCCGATGGCGAGATCATCAGGTTTACGCGGATCGTGCCTTTGGGAGGCTATAGCTTCACCAGGGCCATAGCCGACCGTCTCGGCATCGGGTTCGAGGAAGCGGAGAAGGTCAAGATCGAGGAGGCCCGGATCTACGAGAATCAGTTGGAGCTGTATGCATTGGACGAGCGCGGTCGCGGGATTGCGCAGGCTGTGCTTGAAACGGCCGGCGCCATCGGCACGGAGATTCGCCGGTCGCTGGATTACCACGATCTGCAGCTTCAGGGGCGCCAGGGCGATTCCGCGGTCAGTCGGGTGGTGCTGGCAGGAGGAGGGTCTGTACTGGACGGGCTTGACCGTTATCTCCAGGGCGAGCTGGGGCTATCTACCATAATGTGCGATCCCTTGCGGAATATCGCGATCAGCCCTAAGGTCGCGTCCAGGCTGGATCTTGACAAGCTCGGGCCCATGCTGGCTGTGGGCGTAGGTCTTGCGCTTCGGGAGGTGGTTGATTAGTGCCCAGGATCAACCTGTTGCCGGAGCGCGAAGCCAAGAAGAAGCCGGTCAGTCCGAAGCGGCTCATCTTCATCGTTTTGGTGGAGGTCGTAGTGGTCGCCGTGATCGCGTTCTTTCTGAACCAGCTCTTCACGATGCGCCGTATGGAGCAGGAGCTGGCGCAGGTTAAGGCACAGCTTGCGGTGATGCAGCAGGACCTGGACGTGCTCAACCGCGTGCAATCGCGCACTAAGGAGATGGGCGCTCTTGCCGATGAGATCCGGTCGATTCAGGCTGAGAACCGCGCGCCCGCCCCGGTCCTGCGCGAACTGCGCAACGTAATCCCGCGGGATGTGTGGCTGGAATCGTTCTCCGCCGACCCGAAGGGTGCCATAAGCATCAGCGGGGCCACGTTCTCTATGGAGTCCGCGGCCCGTCTCTCGCTGCAACTGGAGCGTTCGCCTCTGTTCGCCGATGTCAAGCTGGATTCAGTCGCTCTTGGTACGAGGGGGCAGAGCCAGGTCTACACCTTCAATATCGGCTGCGCCCTCGGTGCGGGCGAGACGGGGAGGTGAGCTAGGATGTCCGCGTTTGATCATACTGATCGGCAGATGCGGCTCCTAGGCGCACTGCTGGCGGTGCTGGCTGCGGCCGGGCTCTATCTGTACGTCTACTCGCCGCAACAGCGCAGGATCGAACAGCTCAAGGCGGACTTGGAGAGGGCAAATTCGGAGCTTTCGATGAACTTGGTCAAGATGCGCAAGGCGCCCGAGGCTGAGGCGCAGCTGGAGGCGGCCGTTGCAGGGCTACAGGCGCTGATGCGCCTGATTCCGGACGAGGACAGGCTCAACTGGATCATGCGCGATGTTGAGGCGGTGTCATTGGCCAACCGCGTTATCGTCAGCGAGGCCGCGTTAGCCGATGGCAAGCTGCGCGGAAGATACATAGAAGTCCCGCTCACACTGGTTGTGACGGGCAAATACGAAGATGTGCTCAGTTTTCTCGAAGGTCTGATGGAGTTACCCAGGATCATCAACGTATACGGCTTCACCTTCGAAGGCGGCGCGTCCCGCCCCGGCGAGCGGGAGGAGGAGGCCGCGCAGGCGCAGTCAGGCCTGAGTCGCGAGAACCTGATCTCCGCCACCGTGCAGGCGACAACCTACGCCCTGGCGAAGGGGGGTGGGCAGGTTGATAAACCTCAAGCGAAATAAGCCCCGAGTCGCTAAGGTGGACCTGATCCCGACCGCGGCAGGTTCTGCGGGCCCGGAGGGCGCTGGCGACGCGCAGGAGCGAACGAGGCAACGGCGGCGTGTGCGGATACCCATCGTGATACTTGTGGCGCTGGTTGGAGTCGTAACGGGCTACTTCCTCTTCCTAGCCAGCAACAGACGGGAGGCATTGGGTCCTGGCGCGTCCCAGCCGGCTGTGGCAGGGGGCGGGCGGTTTGTTCAGAGGTTTGCAGACCTGCTCGCAAGGAGCGATGTCGCCGCGCTGACGGCGGATGGGCCGGCGCTTGGAGCTGACGATGCGGGGCGGTGGGATCCATTCGCGCCGCTGGTCGAACTGGGGCCGGCTATCAAGCCTATTGAGCCGGATCGCGCCCCGGCTGCTGCGCCTCAGCCTGAGGCGCCCAGGCCGCCGCAGGCGATACTCACGGGAGTGCTGCGGTCAGGGGGGCGGGCGGTCGCCATTATCCGCGTGGACGGGAAGACACAACTGACCCGGGTGGGAGAGTCTCCATTTGAGGGCGCTGTGGTCAGATCCATAGACGACAAGTCTGTTGTAGTATCGTTTCTCGGAGAAGACATTCACTACTCCCTAGGGGGTGAGCAGCAATGATGAAGGTTGAACGCGCGGGCGCTTTGGCGCGCGCGGCGGCGGTCGTGATCTGCCTGGCGCTTGTTTTGGCGCCTGGAGCGCTTGCGGCATCGCCCAAGGTCGACTTGGACCTGGTCGGGGCGGAAGTCGCGGACGTGTTTCGAGCCCTGGCCGAGCTGGGCGAGATGAATATCGTGCTCGACCCCGCAGTGCGCGGCACGCTCACCATTCGCCTGCATGACCTGACTTGTGAGGAGGCTCTGCAGCTGGTTGCCTATACTACGGGCGTGGAGTATCGCATCGTGGGGACGAGCCTGATCGTGACCCCGCCCGGAAAACCCAGCGCCCTCGATCCGGTGCAGGTTGAGAGGTTTTCGCTCACTCATGCTAGGGTGGACGATGTAATGCCCGTGCTGGACCTGTTGGCCGACAACACTAAGCTGCAGGCTGATCTGCGGACTAACTCGGTGATCGCCCGGGGCTCGGCTGCCGCGCTGGAGCAGGTCAGGCACGTTATCTCCATGCTGGATGTGGCGGTGGCGCCGCCTGAGGCTGTGATACCCTCAGCCGCGTGCGGCGCGCAGGGCGAACCCAAGGCTGCGGATGAGTCTCTTGAGGTTGTGCGGCTAAGCTACGCATCGGCAGAATCGGTGGCGGGCCTTTTGAGCCTGGTGGTGCCGAGCGGCAAGATCCAGGCCGATTCGGAGATCAACGCGATTGCGATGCTGGCTGACGAGATCGCGCTGGCGAGAGCGCGCCAGATCATAGAGCAGGTGGATGTGGCGCCTGCTCGGATGCCTTTGGCGACTGCTTCTGGGGCAAGGGGTGTGTCGGAGCGGGAAGCGCCGGCGGAGGCTGAGGCGCTCAAGCTTATCAAGCTGGTGTGGTCGCCTGCGGAGAGGGTGGCTGAGGCCGTGGGCGTGGTGGTCGATGGCGTGAGGATCGGCGTCGATTCTCGCACCAACTCGCTTGTGGTGCGCGCCTGTCAATCGGAGATGTCGCGCGTTGAGGAGATCGCGGCGCTTCTGGACGTGCCGGTGACGGAGCCGGCCAAGCCCAAGGAGCCCGCGCCGGAGGCGCCTGAACCTCCCAAGCCCCAGCCGCACGCGTTGGAGTCGTTCCGTCTGGTTCATGCAGACGCGCAGGCCGTGCAGAAAGCGTTGGTTCTGGTGGTCCCGGCTGAGGCTGTGCAGGCGGATACACGCACCAACTCGCTCTTGGTGTTCGGCGCGCCGGATGAAATGGCGCGTGCCCGAGAGATGATAGCGCTTATGGACGCGGCGATGCCCGCAGCGGCGGTGAGCATCGCTCCCGCTGCAGACGCGGCCATGGCGGCGCAGGAGCCGGAGCCCGACACTCTTCGGGCGGTGGTCCTGGAGTGTGCCGATCCGCTGGCCGTGCGGGACGCGCTGGGCATGGTTGTGCCGCGCGAGAACATCATAGTAGATCACAGGACATCCAAGGTGATCGTGTTGGGGAAAGCGGCACAGCATGCGCAGGTTGAGCAGATAATAGCCATGATGGATGTGCCGGCTCAGGCAGAGGACGCGGCCGCTGCGGCTGTCGCACAACCGCCGGCGCCCGCCGCGGAAAGGACCGTTCATGCGTTCCGCGTGGCTCATGCCGACCCGGCCGATGTGCGAGAGGCGCTCGCCCTAGTCGTGCCCCGCGATGCGGTCCATGTGGACTTGCGGACTCAGACGGCCTTGGTTCTGGGTCTGCCCGATGAGATCGCCTTGGCGGGCGAGATAGTGGCCTTGCTGGATACGGCGCCGGCGGATGCCGGCGGCGAGGGTGATCTCGCGATAGGGTCGAAGCTCAAGCCCGGGTTTCAGCTGGAACCGGAGTCGGCGCTTGATGTGATTCGGGTGGTGCGGCTGGAGCATGCTGTGGCTGCAGAGGCGCGCGCGGCTATCGCTTCCGCGATTCCCGAAGTCAGCCTTACCGCTGACGCTCGAACCAACTCCCTCATCGTAGTGGGCCCGGCTGGCCTGCAGTCGCAGGTGGACGCGCTCGTCGCCGCGCTGGATATGAGCGTGGATGCGTGTGTGTCGCAGGTTTCGCAAGTGAAGCCCGGGGAGGCGGCGGCTGAGCATTTGCCTGAGCCCGAACCGGAGACGGCTGAGGTTGTTCGGCTGGAGTATGCTGCGCCTGCGGCAGTGCGCCAGGCGCTCGCGCCCACCCTGCCCGAATCCAAGATGAGCGTGGATGAGCGGACCGCGTCCATCGTCATAGTGGGCACCACGGCCCAGCGCGAGCAGGCCAGGCGTATCATAGCCCAGCTGGACGTGGAGGTGACCGCGTCCGCCGATGAGATCACGGCGGCGGTAGCGCCGGCCGACCCCGAGGTGCTGCAGGTGTTCAGGTTGTCGCACGCGCCGGCATCGCGTGTGCGGGAGGCCTTGGCTCCTGTGGTGGCAGTCGACAGTATGACTGTGGACGAGCGAACCAACTCGCTCATCGTGAGTGCTTCGCGGTCGCGCGTGGCGCGCGCAGCGGAGGTTATCGAGAGGCTGGACGTGGAGGTTGGGCCTGCGCCGGGCGAGCCGGGCGGGCCGGGCGGGCCGAGGGTAGGCCCTGAGGCGGAAGTGGCAACTTACAGGCCGGCCAATGCCCCTGCGGATTCGTTGCGCTCGGC
Source organism: uncultured Clostridia bacterium (assembly GCA_964471415.1). Lineage (GTDB taxonomy): Bacteria > Bacillota > DTU025 > DTU025 > DTU025 > UBA5389. Next base: position 5,672 of record CAYYHF010000093.1, read on the forward strand.
AGTCGGCCTTCTGGTGGCGCAGTCCGACATTGAAGTCGATTCAAGGACCAACACACTGCTGGTCCGGGCCGTGCCGTTGGTGCAGCAGCGCGTGGCCGAGTTGGTGCGAGGGTTGGATGTTCCGGTCGTGCCCGCGCCCGCGCCGAAGGCCGAACCTGCACTTGAGGCCGAGCAGCCCGAGGTAATGCGGGTGTTCCGGCTGACGCACGCGGCTGCATCAGACATGAAGGCGCTCCTCGGTATGGCGGCGCCGGCCGCCAAGATGCAGCCGGACGACCGGACCCGGTCGCTGATCGTGATGGCGCCCGCGACTACGCTGGCTACCTTGGATGAACTGGTGCGAATGCTGGACATCCCAGCGGCGCCGAGCGCTCAGGCGGACGCGGAGGCGAAAACTCACCCGGATCCTGTGATTACGCGAGTGTACAGGCTCAACCACGCAGTGCCGGGGGATGTGGCCAAGGCCCTGGAAGGGCTGGTGAAGGGGGCCGTGAAGGCCGATGCGCGCACCTGTTCGCTGGTGATTGAGGCGGCGGAGTCGGAACACGCCAGGGCATTGAGTCTTCTAGAGGCGCTGGACCGAGAGCTTCCGCAGGTGCTCATAGAGGCCAGACTGGAAGAGCTGTCGGGAGACGCGGGCCAAAGGCTCGGGCTGGACTGGTCCTTTGGCGGGTTGTCCTTCGGCCAGAACGCGTATGGTCAATGGGTCAGCGTGAGCCTGGATTTCCTGACCAACCTGACCGCCCTGGAAGAGCAGGGCAAGGCGTCCTTGATCAGCCGGCAACACACGTTCACCGTGAGCGGCAAGACCGGCAAGATACTGATCGGCGACAGGATCCCCGTCATGATACAGGAGGTTCAGGAAGGCGTGGCAGTTGCCAAGCTGGAATTCATCAACGCCGGCATTGAGCTTTCCATCACTCCGACCGTCAGCGAAGACGGAACGATCACGGCAGTTGTCAAGCCGGTGATAAGCTCCATCGTGGGCTGGACCCCACAGAACTATCCGCAGATCAGGACGAGAGAACTTGAAACCATGGTCTCGCTCAAAACCGGGCAGACAGCCGTCATCGGCGGCATGCTGCACCGCGATGAGATAGAGAGCCTGGCAAAGGTGCCGATCATCGGCGAGATCCCGCTCCTCGGTGCGCTGTTCACGAAGCGCAGCGTGACTACTGAGGACACCGAGATTGTGGTGATGATCACGGCTTGGCAGGTGAACCCGGGTCAGCGCCCAGTGGCCGGCCCGGCTACGAGTGAGGAGCTATTTCCGGTTAGGGTGGAGGACGCGCCGAGTCCGAGATAGCTCGCGCGCGGCCTCCGGTCAAGCCTGAAGGCATTCGGAGAACGGCCTTCGCAGGACGCGGCCGTTCTCCGAATGTTTGGGTCTTTGCCAGTTCTTGCCCGGCTTTCGGGAGTTGTGGTAGAGTAATCTGAGGGAGGAATGAGTGAGTGGACGCAAGACTTGCAGATCTGCGTGCGCTTTTCGCTGACAACGATATTGATGGACTCATGATTACGGGACCTGAGAACCGCTACTACATGAGCGGGTTCACTGGGTCAGCTGCGATGCTGGTCATAAGCGCCGAGAAGGCAGCGCTGATCACCGACTTTAGATACGTTGAGCAGGCGCGGGCGCAGGCTCGGGAGTATCGTGTGTACATGCACAAGACCCCCATGACCGACACCTTGAGCGAGGTGGTCCGGGGCATGGGCATAACCAGACTGGGATTCGAGTCGGAACGGATCACCTTCGCTTTGTTCGATTCCATTTCGAAGGCTCTGGAAGGCGTTGCGATGCTGCCGGTCAAAGGGCTTGTGGAATCGCTCAGGATGATCAAGACCCAAGAGGAGATCGACTTGATCGCCGAGGCCGTCCGTATCACCGACGATGCCTTCGACCACATTCTGGGCATGATCAAGCCGGGCGTTGCTGAAGCCGAGATCGCCGGCGAGCTGATGGCGTACATGATCAAGCGCGACATGCGGCCTAGTTTCGATTTTATCGTCGCCTCAGGCGTGCGCGGCGCCTTGCCCCACGGCGTGGCCTCCGACAAGGCTATCGAGCGCGGCGATCTGGTCACTTTGGACTTCGGCGGGTTCTACAAGCGCTACACGTCCGACATGACGCGCACGGTAGCGGTGGGCGCGCCCAGCGATCAACAGAAGCGCATGTATGACCTGGTGCTTGCGGCGCAACTTGCGGGCATCGAGGCGGCGCGGGCGGGCGTGACCGGCGCCGAAGTGGACAGGGCATCGCGGGCAATAATAGAAGAGGCGGGGCATGGCGATCACTTCGGCCACGGGCTGGGGCATTCGGTGGGGCTGGAGGTGCATGAGAACCCCAGGTTCTCGCAGACAGATTCCAGAGTGATACAGCCAGGAATGGTGATCACCGTTGAACCGGGCGTATACGTGCCCGGTTGTGGCGGCGTGCGGATTGAGGACATCGTCGTGATCACTGATGGGGATGCCAAAGTCCTGACTCGTTCACCCAAACACCTCATTCAACTGTAAGCCAGGGGGGTTGCATATGATTTCCACCAACGATTTCAGGACCGGGCAGACCATCGAGTGGGAAGGCGGCATCTGGATGGTCGTCGATTTCCAGCACGTTAAGCCGGGCAAAGGCGCCGCGTTCGTCAGGGCCAGGTTGAAGAATATCATTACCGGGAACGTGAACGAGACCACATTCAGAGCAGGAGAAAAACTGCCCAAGGCCCAGATCGACTACAGGGACATGCAGTATCTTTACGAGTCGAACGGCGAGTACATATTCATGGACCAGGCATCGTTCGAACAGGTCTCGCTCTCTGCGGAGCTGCTGGGCGACAGCTTGAAATACCTCAAGGAGAACATGGTCATCGGCGTCCAGTTCTACAGCGGCGCGCCCATAGGCGTAGAGCTGCCAAACTTCGTAGAACTGGTGATAGTGGAGACAGATCCAGGACTTCGTGGCGACACCGCCTCAGGCGGCACCAAGCCCGCCACCCTCGAGACCGGCGCAGTCGTGCAGGTGCCTCTGTTCGTGCAGCAAGGCGAGAAGATCAGAGTCGACACACGCACCCACCAGTATCTCGAGCGCGTCTAGGTCGGGTGTAGACCTACGTGATTAGCTCCCGATAGCTTCCGGCAGTCGCGTGGATGGAAGTCGCGCGGATAGAAAAGTAGAAGAGGAAGGCTATGCCGCGGCATAGCCTTCCTTCAGAAATCGCATACGAGGCGGCCATGCTGGGCGAGAGGGCCATTAGGCTCAAAGCCCAATACCTGCACCGAAAGCGTGGACGTAGATGCGGCGTAAGCGTAAAATAGAACCCACGTGGAGCTAGAGCGACGAACATGCGATAATCC
>CAYYHF010000094.1:0-8997 GCA_964471415.1 uncultured Clostridia bacterium
AGGCTGTGGCGGATGAGATCAGGTCCGGCGACGACGAGGAAGGCAAGCGTTGCCTGTACGTCGCTGCCACCAGGGCGTCTGACTACTTGGTGATGAGCGCGACTCTGCCTGGTCCGGGCGCCCGGGCGCGGTCGGGCGGGGGTCCTAGCTGGTATGAGCGCCTATTGTCAGCCTTTCCCGAATTGGGCGAGCGCGGCGCTTGCGGGCCGGATGGGGTCGATGAGGCGAACACGGCGGTGCTTGACGAGACCACCGGGGCCGCCATACTCGTCAGGCATTACGAGGAGTCCGCTGTGCGTCAGATCATGCAACTACGTGGCGAAGCGCTGGTGGGAGCGGAGGACGGCGAAGGGGAGTGGGAGGGCGGAACTGCCGACATCTCCGAGTTTGCTCCCCTAGTGAGGCCGGTGTTGCCCGCGACCTGCGATGCAGCCGCTGCCGCTGACGAGACGGCTGCTGCCTCGGCGGATGCCGAGGCGGCGGGCGCCGCGGCGATTCAGCAAGCTACGGTTGCTGTCGGCGCGCCGTGCCAGCTATCGGTATCGGCATTGATGTGTTTCTCTCATTGCCCCCGTTGGTATCTGTATGAGTATGTGTGCAGGCTGGGGCGCGTCCTGCGCGGTCCCGCGCGGGCATTCGAATCGCAGCCGCAGCTTAACGCGGCTGTACGTGGACAGATAGTCCATTCGGTATGCGAAAGGTGCGACCGCGCCACGAACCTCGCTCAGGCCGGAGCGATGATAATGGAGGAACTGCATTCCCGGGGCGTGTACGGCAGCTTGGCGGATTCGGTCGCGGACGAGCTCATGCCGATGATCCATACCTACCTCCTACACTATCCTGGGCTTGCTCGCGAGGGCGACAAGGAAATGGGGTTTTTGATGGACCTTGGCGGGCCGGTGGTCTCCGGCGTCATGGATCGCGTCGATGTGCAGGCAGACGGGAGTGTCATGGTAGTCGACCTGAAGACCAACCGTGTTCGCGGCCGGGCGGTGGACGAGGCGGCCGCTCGGTATAGGGTGCAGCTGGACGCATATTCTGTGGCCGCGGGGCGAGTGTATGGCACGGACCGGGTAACCGCCAGGCTGCATTTTCTATACCCCGACGAAGTGCGAGATGTGTCATACGGACCTGGCGGGCTGCGAGAGGCTGCCGAGAACCTCCGTGAGCTGGCGGCGCTGGCAGCCCGGCATGATTTGCACAACACTCCGATCCAGAGGATCGCCGAATGCGATCGCTGCTACTTTGCGCCCCTATGCGGTTTTTCCCGCGACATCCACGGAGCGTCATTCGAAGATGAGGAGTATCTCGACTTTGCCGGCGCGGATGATGTCGACGGCGGTTAAGGCCGGTGGCGCTGGGCCAACTCCACCACGACTGCCTCAGGCGGAATGTCGTGGTAGGCAAGGACGAGGATGGAGTGGAACCACAGGTCGGCCATTTCGCTTATGATCTCGTCCCTGTCGTTGTTCTTGGAGGCCAGCATCACCTCGCCGGCTTCTTCCGCTACTTTCTTCAACACTCGATCTTGCCCAGAGGCGATTAGCCTGGCCGTGTAGGATCCCTCCGGCCGATTGGCTTTCCGGCTTTGCACTATGCGGTATAGCTCATCCAGGCTGAACTGGCGGCAGGAGCTGAAGGCATCCCCGGTATCCGGGCTGTGCGCGCTGCCGGGCAGCTGTGTGAAAAAGCATGATTTTCGTCCTGTGTGGCATGCCGCGCCGGTCTGTTCTACCTGTATGAGCAGGCAGTCTCGGTCGCAGTCGCAGAAGACCGATTTTACTTGCTGGTAATGGCCTGAGGTTTCGCCTTTGACCCACAGCGCTTTGCGTTTTCTGCTCCAAAAGCACGTCCGGCCCTCATCCAGCGTCTTTCTGATGGATTCGCGGTTCATGTATGCAGCCATCAGCACTTGGCGGGTCTGCGCGTCCTGAATGACGGCGGGTATCAATCCATCGGCATCGAACTTGAGCGTGTCGATCCAGTCGGTCATAATCTGACGTCAACTCCTTCCTTGGCCAGGTAGTCCTTGACCTGGCCTATGCGCAGCAGCCCGAAGTGAAACACCGATGCAGCTAGGGCCGCATCTGCGCCCCCCTCCACGAGCGCCATACGGAAGTCTTCCAACGCGCCCGCTCCGCCCGAAGCGATCACCGGAATGCTCACGGCCTGGCTTACTGCGCGAATCTGGCATAGATCGTATCCATCAGCGGCGCCGTCTTGGTCTATCGAAGTCAGCAGGATCTCGCCTGCGCCCAAGCGCTCCACCTCGCACGCCCATTCCACCAGATCGAGCTGCGTGGGCAATCGGCCGCCCATTACGCATACGACCCACCCGCCCTGGTTCGGGTTTTCGCTGGGGCTTGCGGCGGCATCGATGGCGACTACGATCCGATGGGATCCGTAGGCGCGGGCCGCGGCCTGTACCAACTCGGGGTTCTGCACGGCAGCCGTGCCTATGCAGGCTTTTGCAGCTCCGGCGTCCAGAACTCGCCCGGTATCGCCCAGGCTCCTGATACCGCCGCCCGCCATCAGCGGGATCGAAATCGCTGAGGATATCCTCCGCACCGCGTCCAGGCACGTACCGCGGCCTTCCTCGGTAGCAGAAATGTCCAGCAGCGCCAGCTCATCCGCGCCTTCATCCTGATAGGCCACGGCCAGCTCAAGCGGGTCGCCAGCGTCTTTTGGGCGAGTGAACTCGACCCCTTTGACTACCCGGCCGTCCTTAGTGTCCAGGCATGGAATGATCCTTCGGCTTCCTGCGACTCGAAGCGCGTCCCGAAATCGGATCGCCCCTGTATAGAGGGCGCGGCCGATGATAGCTCCGGATAGACCGCGCTGCCTGAGGCGCTTCAACCGGCGAAGGTCGTCCAGAGAGCCTACCCCGCCTGCGGCGATGACGCTCGCTCCTGTCGATAGCAGCTCGACGATGGCATCGGTGTTGACTCCCCGCAAAGTGCCATCGCAAGACACGTCCGTGTAGATCACAGTGCGGATTCCCAGACCCAGCATGCGGCGGGCTAGGTCGCGAGCTCGAATTCCTGAGGAGCGTAACCATCCGTCCTTCATGACCACGCCGCGGTCGCAATCTATGCTGACTATGATCCTGTCTGCGTGTAGGCGGACAAGCTCTCGGAGCATGTCGGGGTCATCGCACGCCGCCGAGCCCAGGATCGCGCGGGCCGCTCCGGCCGCAAAAGCCGATTCTACGTGCTCGCGCGTCCTGAGGCCCCCGCCCAACTGCACAGGCAGGCCCGTCTTGGAGGCGATCCGGCGCACAATCGCCAGACTCGCGGGCTGGCCGGCCTTGGCCCCGTCCAGATCGATCACGTGGAGCATCTTGGCCCCTTGATCTGCCCAGCGTTGGGCGACCTGAACTGGGTCGTCTGAATACTCTGTTACCTTCCCAAAATCGCCTTGGAACAGGCGAACGCATTTTCCGTTGAGAATGTCGATGGCCGGGATGACGAGCATTGGGCCCTATAGCACTCCTTTCGTGGACGGTATCTGTGAGGATTTCCTACCGGACGGCTTCCCGCCGCTGCTGATGTCGGCATCGGCATCGCGCGCCACTGCCTGCCGCAGCGCCAGCGCCAGGGACTTGAATACGGATTCGATGACATGATGCGCGTTCGATCCGTGGAGCAGGTCTATGTGCAGAGTGAGCTGCCCATGGTTGGCCAGGGCGCGCATGAACTCCTTCACGAGTTCGGTGTCGAAGTCGCCTACTTTTGCACACGGCATGGGCACGTTGAAATGAAGGTAGGACCGTCCGGACAGATCCACGACTACCCTGGAGAGGGCATCGTCCATGGGCGCCAGGCCGCTGCCGTAGCGCGCTATGCCTCGCTTGTCGCCGAGAGCTTCGCGTAGGGCTTGACCGAGGCAGATGCCTACGTCCTCGACGATGTGGTGGTAGTCCACATCAATATCGCCATAGGCGTGAATCTTCAGGTCCAGCTGGCCGTGGAACGCAAGGACTCGAAGCATGTGTTCGAGAAATCCGCAACTGGTGGAGATGTCCGGCGCGCTGGCGGAGACTAATTCGATGGGAACGAGGGGGTCGAGGTCTAGGAGCATGTCCACGCTGGTTTCGGTTGTCTTGCGGTGTACCTCGGCCTGTCGCGGTTTGGGCATTTCACTCACCATCCTCAAGACTCTCATAGTTTGCGCCGGCCAACGTGTTTTGCAGTGCGGCCAAGAAAGCATCGTTCTCCTGGCGAGTCCCGCAGCTGACTCTGAGGTATCCGCGGAGCATTGGCTCGCTGGGGAAGCCGCGCACGGAGACGCCCTGTCGGCGGAGGGCGTCTCGAACCGGCATCGCATCGGGCCGGCCCGTCTCAAACAGAATGAAGTTGGCGCAGGACGGCAGGCTCACAACGCCTGGAATGCGCGATAGCCGGCTCGCGAGCCGTTCGCGCTCCGCAATTACTCGGGCGACCGCTTCTTGCCAGTAGGCGTCATTTTCCAGAGCAGTCTGTGCAACAACCAGGGCAAGCGAGTCCAGATTGAAGGGCTGCTTGACCTTGGCAAGCTCGGCCGCGATTTCTGGGCTGGATACCGAGTATCCCACGCGCACTCCCGCCAGTCCGAAGGCCTTCGACAGAGTCCGGAGCACGATCAGACGGTCGTACTGATCGAGAAGTCCCAGGACGCTCCCGCCCGAAAACTCCACGTAAGCTTCGTCCACTATGACCAGGGCGGAGGTGTGCTCAAGCACGGCTCGGATCTCGTCTTCTGCGATGCGCCCTCCGGTAGGGTTGTGCGGGCTGCATAGGATGATTATGCAGGGGTCGGCTTGCGCATTGGCCTCCTCGATAACCCCTGCTACGCCCAGTTGGAGCTGGGGGCCCAGGGGGACTGTCGTAACATCGGCTCCGGCAGAGAGCGCGCCGAAACTATAGGTGGCGAATGAAGGTCTCTGGATGATCACCTTCCTGCCTGGCCCGAAGGTGTGCAGGATGATGTAGATCACCTCGTCCAGCCCATTACCCATGATTACCTGCGCTGCGCTTACCCCCATACGAGAGGCTATCGTCTCTTTCAGAGCCTCGGCGAGACTCTGTGGATACCTGTTGAACGGTATCGTGCGCAGTTGGTCCAGGGCGCGTTCCTTAAGGCGCATAGGCAAGTCGAATGGGCTTTCGTTGCTGTCCAGCCTGACGCGAATTCCATCTGAATCGGGGTTGTAGGTTTGCAGCGCCTGAAGCGCCGGTCGGGCGAAACGGTCAATCGAAGAAGTCATTGTACAGGCCTCCTCGCCAAGAGAGCCTCCGCGTGCGCGTCCAGTCCTTCGACTTGCGCTATGGCGCGCGCCGCGTCCAGCATGTCGTCTAGGTAGACGCGCGAGAGCGAGGTGATGTTCTGCACGCGCACGAAGTCCCGCACTGAAAGCGCTGACCGGCTGCGGGCCGTGCCGCCCGTGGGCAACACGTGATTGGGTCCGGCGGCGTAATCGGTGGCCGCCGCCGGGGTGAGCGGGCCCAAAAGCACGCTGCCTGCGTTTTGGATCCGCCCCAGCAGGGTATCGGGGCTGTCTACGAGTATCTCAAGGTGCTCGGGGGCGTAGTGGTTGACTACATCTATAGCCTGGTCCATGCTGTCGGCGATGACTACGAGGCCATGCCGGCTGAGCGAACGCATGATTATGTCGCGTCTGGACAGGGCATCGGATTGGTCGGACACTTCCTGCGCCACTTTTGCGGCTAGGTCGGGGCTGGTCGTCACCAGTATGGCCTGTGAATCCGGACCGTGCTCTGCCTGAGAAAGCAGATCTGCGGCCGCAAGACGCGGATCTGCCGAATCATCGGCCAGCACGATCAGTTCGCTCGGCCCGGCGAGCATGTCGATGTCTACGTAGCCGAATACAAGCCTCTTTGCAGCGGTCACATAAGAGTTGCCTGGCCCCACGATTTTGTCTACTGCGGCGATGGACTCCGTTCCGAATGCCATAGCTGCGATCGCCTGGCATCCGCCTACCTTGAACACCCTGTCAACCCCGGCGATGTCCGCTGCGACCAGCACGTATGGGTTAGCCGCGCCTCCGAGGGCAGGAGGTGTGCATGCAATCACGTGACGCACGCCGGCCGTTCGAGCCGGTATTGCGCCCATGAGCACCGAAGACGGGTAGGCGGCGCTGCCGCCGGGGACGTAGAGTCCCACTCGCGCCAGCGGTCGGACCAGCTGTCCCATGAGCGTGCCATCGTCGAAGACCGCAGTCCACGATTGCTGCACCTGTCGTTGGTGGAAGCCTCGAATGTTGTCGGCTGCCTTGCGAAGGGCGTCCGCGATGGACTCGCTTACCTCAGAGTAGGCGCGGCGGATCTCAAGCGGCGTCACCTCGATACTTTCAGGGACGGAGTCGGCGCCGTCGAATTTTGCGGTGTATTCCCGGACGGCCTGATCGCCGCGGCAACGGACATCGTCGATGATGGGGCGCACTACGCCTTCGGCCTCGTGTAGTCCCTCCATCCCACGGCGGATTTCTTGCCTCAGGTAGTCGGCTGCTGTGATAGTCTTCATTGTTAGCTGCATGTTTGAGCGCACACCTCCCGGCATCTCAGTCTCTTGATCCAACGGCTGCACGGCCGTTACTTGCAGCTGCGCAGAGCTGACGTCACTTGGTGAATGACAGCCGATTTCAGCTGCAGACTCGCTCGATTTGCGATGAGACGCGCAGATACCTGCATGATCTCTTCCACCACTACCAGCCCGTTGTCGGCCAGGGTTCGACCGGTGTCGACGATGTCCACTATCACATCGGCAAGTCCTGCGATGGGCGCGATTTCCACAGCCCCGTTCAACTTGATTATCTGAACGTCAAGGTCTCGCCTGGGGGCGAAGTGGCGTTTGGCGATGGCCGGGAATTTGGTTGCGGCACGCAGGGTGTGCCCTTGATGCAGCGGCCGCGGCTCGCGCGCGGCAACGACCATGCGGCATCTTCCGAATCCCAGGTCGAGCAGTTCGCATACGTTCCAATCGCCTTCGAGTAGTACGTCCTTGCCGGTTATGCCGAGGTCTGCGGCGCCGTACTCCACGTAAGCAGGAACATCTGCAGGACGGGCGATTATCAACCTGGCGCTGCCATCTGGGGTCGCATACACCAGCCTTCTGTCAAGTTCGTCTGTGTCAGGGCAGTCAAGTCCCGCGCCGGTCAGGGCGTCCAGGGCCGGCACAAGCAACCTGCCCTTGGGAAGGACGATGCTCAGTGGCGAGACCTGACGGCTTGGCGCAGATCCGAATTCGGCCCGGACTGCGGATTCCATCGTTGCACACTCCCTTTCGACGATCTTGATGCTCCCAGTGTCTCCAAGGCTGACGCCACAGAATCCACGTCCACTGCGAATCCCGCCGCAGGCGCAGGGTTTCCGAATTGTGTCAACAGCTCATCGTAGCGTCCTCCTCCGATTACGGCGTTTCCGGCGCCGGGCGCGTATCCTTCGAAGACAACCCCGGTGTAGTATCGGAACTGTCGCGATATGGCAAGATCCAGCTTGAAGTATCTGCCCAAGCCGCGGTCATCCAGGTTGCCCAGGATCCTGACGAGATCGGCCGCTGCTTCGTAGAGCCCTGCCGCCTGTAGCGCACCCAAAGCTTCGGGGCCGGAGTGCAGGTCCGGCAGGCGTCTGAGCAGGTCCAGACCGCGCGAGCCGCCAGGCGGATCGCCAGAGGCCTCATCGGCGAGAGACGATGCCAATTCGCGATACTGCACGTAGTCTCGCAACGCCAGCGCCGATTGGATCTGCTTCCTGATTTCGCCCCGAGCGCCTGCGGCGTCGAGCATAGCAGCGAGCAGTCGCGTGTCGCTCAGGCCGATGCAAAAATCGCGCAGGCCTACGTTGATGAGCCCTTCAGCTGCCATGGCCAGGATTTCCGAATCGGCGGCGACTTCCGAATGTGCCTGGAGCTGTGAATCCCCAGCGACTGGCGGTTCGGTTGCGATTTTCGGATCAGCCTGCCCGGCGGTCACGCTTACGCCTATGAGTTCCGCTCCCACCTGGCGCCGCTCCTGGGGTTTGCCGCTTCCCGGTTTCTGGGCTCGGAACACGCTGCCGGAGTAGTAAAGACGCGTTGGCTCATCGGGCGACAGCAGATGGCGCGCGGCCAAGGCGGCCACCGGCGCGGTGAGATCGGATCGCAACGTGAGTAGGTTGCCGTCCCTGGTAAGGACCACGAACGATGTGCGCGCGTCTGCAGATCCCTGATCCAGGCAGCCCGACCCGTCAGGGCCGTGAGAACCGGCAGGACCGAGCTGCGCCATGCCCAGCCCCACCAGCATGGGCGGGACTATCTCCTGGTATCCCCGGGTTTCGAAGGTGCGCGCTAGGCTGTTCTCAATGCCCCGTCGGATGAGAGCATCGGCGGGGAGATAGTATCTCCCCGAGATAAGCAGGTTGTCCAATCTACACCACGCCCCCGTCTGCTGAATTACTGTCCTTTGGTCTTGCTCATAGACAAAAGAAGCTTCTCGTCCCTCAAAGGGACGAGAAGCATGATGTTCCCGTGGTCCCACCCTAATTGACCCAAGGCTTGCGCCCAAGGCCCACTCATTAAGGATACGGACAGCGCCTGTGGCACGCGCTGTGTTGCCGCGAACGGTCGCTGCCTTATATCCCCTTTCCTGTAACGGTGAAAGACTCCGTCGGAGCCTACCGGCGGCATCGGTATCGCTGCCGCGTTCGGTCCGCACTCTCGGGTGTGGTTCGGTCGCTGTTTCGGTCCGGGCTCACACCATCCCCGGTTCGCTGCCCGAAATTGCCGCGCCTACTCTTCCCGATCATCGCTTTGTACACATATGGCCAGATGTTAAGCATGATCATAGCACGGGTGCGCGCAATGCGCAAGGGGGGGCGCCGGGGCGACTGAGTCAAGTAGTTGTAGGGGCTTTTCTCCGAGCCAAGATGGAATTGATGTGTGTAGCTGCATCGTTGTGTTCTTCTTACCCGATCTACCTTGTACTGCCTTTGGCTGCCGAGTTTCCGGCCTGACGGTGGGCAT
>CAYYHF010000095.1:0-8942 GCA_964471415.1 uncultured Clostridia bacterium
ACTTCCTGCCAGAGCACCATACCGACTTCATCTTCTCGGTGATCGCCGAAGAACTCGGCTTCCTGGGGGCCATGGCTTCCCTGGCGTTGCTCTTTTTCATAGTGCGCCGGGGCTACGGCGTGGCCCAATCCGCCCGCGACAGGTTCGGCAGTCTGGTAGCTGTGGGTCTGACTACGATCATGCTCGTGCACATATTCGTGAATGTGGGCATGACCATGAACGTGTCGCCCTGCACCGGTATACCGCTGCCTTTCTTCAGCGCCGGCGGAAGCTCGCTCATCGCCACTATGCTGGGAGTGGCGCTCCTGCAGAACATTCACATGAGGAGAAAGAAGATCGTCTTCTAGGCGCGCGAGCATGCCACTATAATCTCATATGAGTCCTGGGCCCTTAGCTTTGCCGCAGGGGGAGGCGTCCATGGGAGATGCGCGTGCAGATCTCAGTAGATCCGCTTGTGGCGGTGTTTGCCGTTCTGTACGCCCTAGCCGGCAGCCTGTGGCAGTGGGCTGTGGTCTTCGGGTCTCTCGTGGTGCACGAGGCGGCCCATGCCGTGGTAGCGGCGGGCTTCGGGCTTGCAGCCCTGGAGGTGAGGATTACCCCTATCGGCGCTGCGATCCGTATCGATAGCGGAATGGAGCTGAGGCCGGAGGCCGAGGCGGCGGTGGCCATGGCGGGCCCCATGACATCGCTGGTCCTGGCGGGGGCAGGTTACATTTTTCTCGCGTGCGGTCAACCCGATGCTCGGCAGGCGGAGTTCTTCATTGGCGCCAACATTGTGCTGGCTCTGCTGAATTTGGTGCCTGCCTATCCCTTGGACGGCGGCAGGGTGCTCAGGGCTTTGCTGGCTGAGCGCATGGGCGTGTCCCGTGCGACCCGCGCTGCAGTGAGTGTATCGCGGTGGATCGGGGGTCTGGCGATCCTGGCGGGCGCGATCGGGGCGGCGGCACAGTTGGTGAACCCGCTGGCGATGGCCATGGGCGCGCTGATCTTGATTGAGGCGAATCGCGAGGCGCGCACGGCGCCGTACGCTGACATCAGGCGCGCTATGAGGCGGCGGGCGGGGCTTTTGGGGCAGGAGCTTATGACGATGCCGACAACGCTGATGGCGGCCGGCGCCAGAGCGCGGGCATGCGCGGTGTTGCGCCGTCTGACGGGGCAGGGATTTGCGATAGTGTCCGTGGTGGACTCTCGCGGCAGCGAAATCGGACGCCTGACCGAAATTGAACTGCTTGACGGGGTCTCGGTTTGCGGACCGGACGTGGACTTGGGAACACTGGTTAGGAACGCTCGAAGCATAAGGGGAAGCAAGCATTGATGGTGAACAAGGACCTACTTGAAACGGAGATACTGCCGAATGTATCGCAGCCCGCTCGCTACACGGGGCACGAGCTCAACGCGCGGGCAGGCGGCAGCGTTGGCGCAGAGGCCGCCATGCTGCTGGCTTTTCCCGATGTATATGAAGTGGGAATGTCCTACATCGGGTTCAAGATTCTGTACGAGATTGTGAACAGTAACCCCGCGTGGGCAGCCGAGCGGGCCTTCGCGCCGTGGCCCGATATGGAGGCGCAGATGCGGGCGCATGAGTTGCCCCTCTACAGCCTGGAGACTTACACGCCTGTGCGATGTTTCGATCTTGTGGGTTTCACCCTCCAGTATGAACTCACATACTCAAACGTCCTCGTTATGCTGGATCTTGCCGGCATACCGGTACGCGCAGAAGACAGGGGCGAGGGCGATCCGATTGTGATCGCCGGGGGGCCGTGCGCGTCTAACCCTGAGCCGATGGCGCCCTTCCTCGACCTTGTAGTCGTGGGCGATGGTGAGGAGGCCATCGCCGACATCATGCACGCGATGGCCCAATGCAAACGGGACGGAGCGTCCAGGGCTGCAACTTTGAGCAAGCTTGCCGGAATTGCCGGCGTCTACTCCCCCGGCAAGGGCAACCGTGTCGAGCGGCGCGTAGTGGCTGACTTGGATCGAGCGCAGTTTCCCAGGAAGTTCGTGGTACCTTTCTTGGAGGCGGTCCATGACAGAGTGGCGCTGGAGGTAATGCGGGGGTGTTCTAGGGGATGTCGGTTCTGTCAGGCGGGGATGATATACCGGCCGGTGCGCGAACGGAGCGCGGCCGGCTTGTGCGACCTGGCGGAAGCGCTGGTGCGCAGCACGGGGTATGAGGAGCTGTCGCTGCTTTCGCTGTCCAGCGCCGACTATACGCAGGTTGGCGAGCTCATCTCGAAGCTTGCGAACACGTACGGTCCCGAAGGGGTCGCCATATCCCTTCCATCGCTGCGTGTAGATTCGTTCTCCATTGCCTTGGCGCGAGAAGTGGAGAAGTCGCGCCGTACTGGGCTGACCTTTGCTCCGGAGGCTGGGACCCAGCGCATGCGCGACATCATCAACAAGGGCGTTACCGAGGATGACTTGATGTCGGCGGCGGCGGACGCGTTCGAGTCAGGCTGGGACCAGATCAAGCTGTATTTCATGATTGGACTGCCTTTTGAGACGCGCGAGGACATCGAGGGCATCGCCAACCTGTCCCGTCAAGTGCTTGAGCTGGGGCGGAGGGTGGCCAAGGCGCGCGGAAGAGCCGGGCGGGCGCGCGTGAACGTGAGCGTGTCCTCGTTCGTTCCGAAACCGCATACTCCATTCCAGTGGTTCGCTCAGAACACCCGGGAAGAGCTCGAGCAAAAGCAGCTCTACTTGAAAGAGCGCATGCGAATGCGGGGCCTTACGGTATCGTTTCACGATGTGTGGGCAAGCCACCTGGAGGCGGCGTTTGCAAGGGGAGACCGCAGGCTGGCATCGGCGATCCAGCGCGGGGTGGAGCTGGGATGCAGGTTCGACGGCTGGTCGGAGCACTTCAAGCCGGGGCTGTGGCTTCAGGCCTTCTCTGATCTGGGCCTAGATCCGTCTATGTGGGCAAACGCGAACTACCGGTTTGATGACGTACTTCCATGGGACCACATCGACATGGGAGTCTCTCGCGAGTTTTTGGTGCGCGAGGCCCAGCGCGCCGTGGACGGAGTGACCACGCCCGACTGCCGTGAGGCCTTCTGCTCAAGTTGCGGCGCCTGCGCAGGCGATGTCCGCGTCAGACTGGCCGGGGAGTTCGTTTCCGGCGCTCGGCAAGGAGGCGGACGAGCATGAGCGAGTCCATCCAAGTCAGGGTGCGGCTGGGCAAGGGCAACGAGATGAAGTTCGTATCGCACTTGGGGTTCATGCGGTCGTTCGAGCGCGCGGTCAGGCGAGCGCGGATTCCGGTGGCCTATTCGTTGGGGTACCACCCCCACCCGAAGATTTCTTTCGCGACTGCCCTGGGCGTGGGCATGACCAGCGAGGCGGAGTACCTCGATATGCAACTGGATCTGGCAGGTCTGGGCGGAATGCCTGCGGCGTCCGAGCTGTCCACTCTGGAGATACTTCAGTCGCTGCAGGCGGCAACGCCCCAGGGAATGCCGGTGATAGCGGTATGCGTTGCCCGCGGCGGACCGGCTTTGGCTTCGCGTATAGAATGGGCGTCCTACCGTGCGCGTGTCCAGACGAGCATCCGGCCTGAAGTGGAACGCGCAGCGACAGAGTTTCTTGCGTCAGACGCCCGGGTCGCCGAGATCAACACGAAGAGCGGTTGTCGCCTGGCGGATATCCGACCGATGGTACGGAGCATATCCTGGCGAACTTGCGGTGACCTAGAGTGTGTTGTGGCGTGCGGAGGGCGGGCCCACCTCCGCCCGCAGGACCTTCTGGCCCATCTTGGCTGTAGCAGGTCCTCGATTCACAGGACGGGCCTATATTTCACTGATAGAGAGGGCGGAGGCTTGTTGTCTCCGATGAGTGTTGAATGTACAGACTTAGTCATGGCCATGGGTTTCAGACCCGGGGAGCTAACCCGAGGGAGTTGAGTTAAGTGGCCAGAGAGATTATTGTCAACTCCGAGAGCGGTGAGATCAGAGCGGCGATCCTGGAAGACGGCGTGTTGGTGGATCTGTTCATTGAGCGGTCGCTTCACCCGAGGTATGCCGGAAACATCTACAAGGGGGTCGTGGAGAACGTGCTTCCCGGCATGCAGGCGGCCTTCGTCAACGTGGGGATGGAGCGAAACGTGTTTTTATATGTGGATGATGCCCTTGCGGGGCGCAACGGTCGGGATGCCCGGATTGTTCGCGAGGCGGACGGCGAAGAGATATCCGTCCCGAAGAGAAAACCGCGTTCAATCAAGGACATCCTCAAGCCCGGACAGGAGATCACCGTGCAGGTGAGCAAGGAACCGATCGGGACCAAGGGGGCTCGGGTAGTTACCGACATAACCCTCCCCGGCAGGTACGTGGTGTTGATGCCCACCGTTGATTACGTAGGGATTTCGCGAAGGATAGACGACGATGCTGAGCGCGACCGGCTGAAGAAGATCGCGCAGGGGGCCAAGCCCAAGCGGATGGGGGTTATCGTCCGCACAGTCGCCGAAGGGCTCAGCCAAGAAGAGATCGCGGGCGACATCCAGTTCTTGGTGAAGCTTTGGCGCAGAATCCAGGCCCGCGGCAGGAGGGCCAAAGCGCCCGCGCTGCTGCACAAAGACTACGATTTGGTGTACCGGTTGGTGCGCGACCAGTTCGCGGAGGACGTCGAGCGATTCATGGTGGACGACCCTGACGATCTGAAGAAGGTTAAGGACCTTGTGAAGATGTTTCCGGAGCCGATGCGCGACAAGGTGCACCTGTACGCGGGGCAGGAACCAATTTTCGATTCGTATGCGATAGAAGAGGAGATCGCCCGAGCGCTGAGGCGGAAGGTGTGGCTGGCATGCGGCGGCTATCTGGTGATCGATCACACCGAAGCCCTGACGGTGATAGACGTGAACACAGGCAAATACACCGGATCCACCTGTCTTGCCGACACAGTTCTCAAAACCAATCTTGAGGCCGCCTCGGAGATTGCCCGCCAGGTGAGACTGCGCAACATCGGCGGGATAATCATCGCGGACTTCATCGACATGGATGATGAGGGTCACCGGAAACAGGTGGCTCGCAGACTTGAGGAAGCGCTGGCGCGCGACAAGACCAAAGCGTCTGTTCTGGGCTTCACTCAGCTGGGCCTGGTCGAGATGACCCGCAAGAAAGTCCAGCAGGGCCTGGCCGAATCGATGATGAAGGTGTGCCCCATGTGCGATGGCAGGGGTAGGATACCTTCCGAAGAGACCCTGGCCTTCCGGGCGATGCGCGCGATAAAGAAGGAAGCCCTGTCAACCTCTCAGCCAGCGATGCTCGTGCTTCTGCATCCATCGGTAGCGGCTGTGCTGATAGGGGCGGGCGGATCTAACCTGGCGTCACTGGAGGAGGAAACCGGCAAGTCCATCTATGTCAAGGGAAGCTTCGACCAGCATGTCGAGGACATTGTGGTTGCCGCCGTGGGCACCAGGGAAGACGTTGAGAAGAAGGCACTGCCTGTGGCATTGGGCGATGTCATTGACGTAGTGATAGAGGAACCGCACATGACCAATAGCCGCGATGGCATAGCTCGGCTCGAAGGCTATGTGATCGATGTGGAAGGCGCCGGTCGGATGGCGGGCACTCGCGTGAAAGCCAGGATAACCAAGGTTTTCAAGACTTACGCTCGCGCACGCCTCGTATCAGATGAGAGCGATAGCCCACCGACAGGGCAACCCGATGCTGCGGCCAAAGAGGAGCCGTCCGAGGACAAGGCTGAGTCCGAAAAGTTTGTCAAGGCGAAGAAGGAGACGAAGCCCAAGGAGCCGGTCGAGGCCCAGAAAAAAGCGAAACCGAAGGAGCTGGTCGAGCCGCCGGCTGAGGCGGCGGAAAAGGCCGAGCCCAAACGGCCTGCCCGGAGGCGGCGGAAGGCACAGCCCAAAAAGCCGGATCAAGCGCAGACCAAGGCTGAGGAAAAAGCAGTCGATGATGGTCAGAGTGTGAAGAAACCCAAAAAGAAAGGTCAGAACGCCGCTCCGATGGCTACTGAGGCGACTTCCGCTTCCACGGGCGCCGGGTCTGAGCGCAATGCGCAGCCTAAGAGGTCAGAGCCGGCTGAGGCAGACGCGACTCAGCGCCGATCATCGTCCCGTTCGTCAAGGCGCGGCGGACGGCGTGCGAGAGCTGCTCGGGCGCGGAAGGCGGCGGCCGCAACGGCCGCTGCAACCGCTGCAACCGCCGAGGGCGCCGCTGCTGCGATTGGGTCGGAAGCGGAGAACGAGTAGGCTGAGTAGGCCTTGCCGGCGCCTCGCTCTGCGCCGGCAAGGCCTAATTGCGCCCGGGCTTTGCCATGGACGTGGGCAATGCATGGGTTGTAAAGCTCGGGCTTGCGATCATGGCCGATGCGCAGGGAGGCGGATGGGAAACCGCTGTGAGGGAAGCTGAGCGGTGAGCTGAGCGGCGAGTTTGACACCCATCCATGCTTGTGCTATATTTTACTCGCTGTGGGCGACCTTGTGCGTTGCCTCAAGCCGCTCGGGGAAGGCCTGTAAACGGAGCGCGGAGGTTGCACCGCGTTTCCTGCCTTTAGGGCCCCGGCGAGCCCAGAGTGCGAGGGGGTTAAGCGATTGTACGCAATCATCGAAACCGGCGGGAAGCAATACCGCGTATCGCCGGGCCAGGTCGTCCGCGTTGAGAAGCTCAACACGGCTCTTGGAGAGACTGTCGAGTTTGACAGAGTGTTGATGGTGGCCGACGACAGTGGCGTCCAGGTTGGGAAGCCAGTGGTAGAGGGCGCTAAGGTAAGCGGCTCAGTGGTGGCGCATGACAGGGCCAAGAAGATCTATGTCTTCAAGTACAAGGCCAAGAAGCGGATACGCAAGAAGACCGGTCACAGGCAGCCGTTTACGTCTGTCAGGATCGACTTGATTATGACGGCCTAGGATGCGCCGGTCATGACCACTGTCACGATCTGGCGCAGGGGCGGCCACGTGGTAAGGTTCACCGTGCGCGGCCATTCTGGGTGGGCGGAACACGGGCAGGATATCGTGTGTTCAGCGTTGTCCGCCCTCGCGATTGCCGCGGCGAACGGGCTTCGCCGGCAAGCCGGTGTGTCCAGAGTGGTAAGGCAGCGTCCGGGCGAACTGGATTGCATGATACTCGGGTTTCCGTGTGATTTGGAGTGGAACCGCGCCGATGCGATTCTTGAGACGATGATCGCCGGGATCCGCTCGATTGCGCATGAATACCCGGGCACTATCTTGATTGTGGAGAAGAACGGGCCTGGACGCGATCGTGGTCTGCAGGCCGGGAGGTGTAACGGATGATCAGAATGAACCTTCAGCTGTTTGCCAAGAAGAAGGGAGTCGGAAGCTCCAGGAACGGGCGGGATTCCCAGGCGCAGAGGCTGGGGATAAAGAAGTTCGGCGGGGAGCGTGTGACGGCCGGAAGCATCATCGTAAGGCAGCACGGGACCAAGGTACATGCCGGAACCAATGTTGGAATGGGCAGGGACTACACTCTGTTCGCAACTGTCGATGGATGCGTTGAGTTTGAGCGAGTCGGCAAGGCCGGAAAGCGGGTCTCCGTAGTGCCGGATCCGGAAGCGGCAGTAGTCGGCATAGAGGCTGCTTCAGCCGCCGAAGCGATCTAGTGAAGAGCCGGATATGTAGGGGCCTGCATCAGCTCTGCTTGATGTGGGTTCCTTGGTTTTCTGCGGTAATCCTGCGCAAGGGGTGGGGCTGATGCGAAGGGTCTCAGGATGGGTCAAGGCGCTCATCATTGTCCTAATCGTCGTAGCGCTGGGGTGGAATACGCTTGCGGCCATCACGACCGAGCATCTGTGGTACGCCGACCTTGGCTATACGGGCGTATTCTGGAAACGCGCCGAGGCGCGCGTTGTGGTGTGTGCCGCCGCGTTCGCTGTCACGTTTGCTTTCGTGGCGATCAATCTTCTCGCAACGAAAGCTGCGTCCAAGCTGGTGTCGACTCGGTCGGCGTTGGCTGTGGCCCTGGTTGCGGGGTTGGCGGCAGCGGCGGCGTCTTACGGTTCGTGGATGGAGTTCCAGCAATTCATACACGCCACATCCTTCGGCAAGGCAGATCCGCTGTTTGGCCGGGATGTCAGCTTCTACGTCTTCAAACTGCCGATCATACGCCAGATCTACGCGGGGTCCAGATGGGTGATCGCGCTCACTGCCATAGCGGTGGCGCTGATCTACCTGTTTTCAGGGGCGCTCATCAGATTCGGACGAGAAGAACCTGAGGTCTGGGAGCCCAGCGGCACGGGTTCGCGGCGAAAAAAGCGGGGGCGGCTTGTGGTGGAGCCCATCGATCCCCGGGCCAAGCTGCATGTATGTGTGCTGTTCGGGATTGGCCTGTGCGTCATTGCGTTGGGGCTCGCGCTGTCTGAGTGGGGACTTGTCTACTCCGCCAGGGGTGTGGTTGCCGGCGCGGGCTACGCAGATGCGCATGGCACGCTTCCCGGCCTTCGTCTGTTGATTTGGTTAGTGCTTGCGGCCGCAGTGTTCATTGTGGGCTCAGGCCTCAGAGCGGCCAGTACACGGACATGGCTCGTAGTCTCCGCCACTTTCGTCCTGCTGCTTGCGGTGTCGTTTTTCGCGATCCATGTCTACCCGGACATAGTTCAGAAGCTGTACGTCACCCCCAACGAGCTTGCGGCGGAGCGAGAGTATATAGAGTACAACATCGACTTCACTAGGAGCGCTTTTGGGCTGGACAGGGTGGAGGAACAGGAATATGAGGTGGCTGAGCCCATCACCCGCGCCAAGCTGGCGGGGGCGGAAGATACCCTGGCCAATGTGAGGCTATGGGACTGGGAACCCCTCCTGGCCACATTCGAACAGCTGCAGGAGATGCGGCTCTACTACCGCTTTGCCGACATCGATATCGACAGATACACTGTCGGCGGCAAGGCAACGCAGGTCATGATGTCGGTAAGGGAGATCGATGTGGATCGCCTGCCCCGACAGGCCCAGACTTGGGTGAACACTCGGCTCAAGTACA
>CAYYHF010000096.1:0-8925 GCA_964471415.1 uncultured Clostridia bacterium
ATCTGGACAATGTAGCGATACCTGAGTAGACATTGCCGTGCGGATCGGCCGGAGGCACAGGCACCCAGAGCACCTTGTAGTTAGTGGCGAAGCTGGCGCTGTATGCGGGCAGATCGGAAGAGAAGCGCTCGTATTGCTCTGTCTTGTAGCTCCGGCGCGAGCGGCGGTCTACCTCTTGGAGAAAGTAGATGTCGGACTCCTGACCAGTAAGAAAGATCGACACAGCATCGATGTTGGCGGCGGTCTGTTCCGGGCTGACCGCTCTGGACATAGTTCCGCCGTCCATGAAGAAGTCGGCATGCTTGTCCAGCCCACAGTAGCCGATGTTGAACGATGTAATCGTGATCTCGCTCCCGATCTGCACCACATCCTGCTGCGGGTTGTCCACTGATACTTGGGCGATGGGAGCGGGACGATAGTCGGCGATGGCAACAAGGCCCAGGAAGCCGGCGAATGCGGCAAACAGGATGATCACCATTGTCAGCAGCGCTCTCGCCAGTTTTCGCATGCGTTTCCCTCCCTGCGCAGATCCCGCGATATCCCGGTAGAAGTTTGCAGTAGAAGTCAAGTTCGGCGCTGTGCCGACAAATCCTGCCGCTTTGTGCAGTCACAGTCACGCCGATTGTGGAGGAACAAGTGTCCATCGAGACGAAATGGACAGATGAGACGCAGATCATGCTGGCCGGAGGATGCCCGGTTGTTTGGATACACTAGGCCCCAAAAACTGGACCTAACCCTGAGAGAGGGTCGCCACTACACAGCCCACTACTGCGGGCTCTGTTTTGCGCTTGCCCGAGACTACGGCATCTTCTGGCGTGCGCTCACGAATTTCGAATCCACTCTGCTGGTCCTGCTCATGTCGGCTCAGTTGCGCACAGACCCGTCTTTTCGAGCCGCCTTCTGCCCTGTCTCGGCATTCCGTCGATTCTCGATCGTCAGTGAAGACCAGGACTTCATGTCGCTAGCGGCAGCCTTCACGGTGGTCATGGCCGATCTGAAGAGCCTGGACGCGATGCGGGATGGGTCAGTCGCGGCCTGTCCTGCCAGGGTCGTTGGGAGGAAGGCGTTTGCCAAAGCCCGCCGGACGCTGACCGATGGTTCCTTTGACATCGCTCCGCTGCTGCAGGCGGATGCGCGCCTCGCCCAGCTGGAAGCGGAGGCCGCCAACAGGCCGGGCAGTATCGCGCTGGACGAGCTGGCCAGCCCGACCGCAGATGGCCTCGGGCACGTCTTCGCTCATACAGCATCGGCAACAGGGCGGGACGAAAACGCAGGCGCCCTGGCCCGCTTGGGCCGGGCTGTGGGCCGCCTAGTATACCTGGGCGACTGCCTCGATGATCTGGTCCGCGATGCCAGGCGCGGGGCCTTCAACGGCCTGAGAGCCTGCATGATGGCGGAACCGGGCTCGATGGATCTTGCAGGCGGCCCGGTCGGCGCGGCCGATGCAGCCGATGCGCTGTCATACGCGATTGCCAGATGCAATGTGGAAGCGCGCATCGCGCTCTCGCAGCTTTCGCTGGGGCGCTACCGTTCCATCCTCGAGAACATCATCCTGCTGGGGCTGGACGCCCAGGTGAGGCGCTCGCTCAGCAGGAGAACGAAGAAGGAGTGAACCCAGACGTGCTGATGGAATCGCTGGTGCTTGTTGTGGACGACCGCGAAGTGGAGCAGGTAGTGGCCCAGGTCGTATCGACGCCTGAATTTGCCGTGCGCAACCTGAGGTTCGAGCAAGGAGTCGTCATCGTCGATACCACCGTACGCGCCCCCGTTCCGATCCATCCTTCTTTCCGCGTAGAGGTCGCGGCCGCGCGCGGCGCTAACCTAACAGTGCGAATATCCGGCCCCATGGGCATGGGAGTCGGGCCTCTCAACATCCTGATCAGCAAGATCGCCTCGCGCCTGCCCCAAGGCATCAGCTATTTGGGTCGAGGCGTGGTCGCCATCGACCTGGTGCAGGCAAGCCGAGGGGCGCTGAAGTCGCTGGATATGTCGGGGATAAGCATCCAACCGGGCCAGGCTGTGCTGCGGATAGCCTCGGCCGATGTGGATCTGGCGCTGTCTGCCAAGAATGCGGAGGCACGAGGCGTCAAATCCGAGTTCAGCGGCGGCGCATCCGGTCGAGGATCCTGAGGCCGATCTTGTAGGGAACAACGCTTATGAGGTACATCATGACGCCGCAGGCAATGCCGATGAGCGCAACGATCGCCCACGCATGTCGGGCGGCGGATGCGGCGAGCCAATCAGGTTCCACGTGAGTGCGCGCCCACACGCCGCTCAGCGCAGCATAGTTGGCAGACGCGGCGGCAGACACGAACTCCCTGAGGTTGCTGCCGTAGAGCGCGGCCAGTGCATAGGCGAGACAGGTGATGGCGAGAGCGTAGACGGCCGAAGTCAGCGCCCACCAGAGGGCAGGCGCCATCCGCCGCTCCATCATGGGAAGCAGGATCGCGATAGGCGTGCCCAGAAGCAGGCAAACGAGGAACTCGCGCGGCCCGAGCAATAGCCCAATGCCTACGCTGCTTACTGCGCACGCCGCCAGAGACCACTTGCCGCCGTGCCTTGCGCCGATGATGGCGATCAGGCTGAAGGTCATGTATCTTACGTAGCCGCCAAAGCCGGGAATGCCCATGGACAATGCCCATACGCCTATGCACGCGGCTGCCGCCAGAGCGGCTTCGGTCATCGGCCGAAGACCGCCTCCGCGCCCTTTCGGTCTGCTCACGGCTCCATCCCTCCAACCTCACCGACTCGCGTTTCGGGGCTCCAGAACCACGTCTCGAACATCTCGCGTCCTATGGAATCCAGAGCATCGCGCGCGCCCGATTCGGGAAGGGCTTGAAGGGCCTGCCTTGCACAGTCGGCATACTCGCGCACTACGCCGTCCAGCCAGTCGCGGAAAGGCTCCGCCTCAGCCAACTCGCACAGGACATCCCGGGAACAGCCGGACCCGGCATCGGCTCCGGAGGCGAGGCTCCGCAACCGCTCAGGCCCCATGGCCCGAACGAGCCCCATGACGGGATATCCCACACGGCCTAGGACGAGGTCGGTCATGGCCTGCCCCTTGACCAGCCGATCAAAACCGGTGAGGTTGTTGATGTCGTTGACCGTCTGGAACACGAACCCCATGTGTCGCCCGTAGTCAGCCAGAGCTTCGATATGGGATGCAGGGGCGCCTGCCATGATCGCCCCCATCGCCAGCGACTGCTCTATCAGCGAAGCGGTCTTTCCGTAGATCACTCTTTCTACATGATCGCAAGTCGCGGTCGCAACGGAAAAATGCTCCGATGCTTGCTCGGGGGCGGGGGGCGACGATGCGAAGGCCAGTTCCAATAGCTCTCCACAGCACAGGTCAAGATGGGCCTTGTTTAGGCGAGACTGGATCTCAACGTACATGTCGGAAGGCAAGATCGACCGCATCCGCGCCATTGCGCCGTGAGCCATGGCGACCAGCAAATCTCCCATGATCACAGCGCGCTCGCATCCGAATACCGCATGAAAGGATGGCCGACCCCTGCGCAGGGGATCTTGGTCGATGAGGTCGTCGTGAACAAGAGATGCCTTGTGGAGCAGTTCCACAGCCAACGCAAGCTCAACAAGGTTTTCCAAACCCAGGCTGCTCTCGCTTCTGCCATCGCTGCCGCCGTTGCTGCTGCACGCCAGGTAAGCTAGGTACATCAGACACGGCCTGAACCTCATGCCGCCGCTGACTGCGTAAGTGTACATCTCGCGCAGTTCGGCCGGCACATCGCTTCTCTGTGCGGTAAGCCCGGCGTCTACCCTGCGGGCCACAGGCGCCAGCAGGTTATCGTAGAGCGCTCGGATGTCGGCGCCTGAGGGCGCGCTGGCTGCCTTCATCAGACCACCTCTACGTCTTGCATGGTCTCTCGCTTCTCCTCAACCTCGGCGTTGGTCAGTCGCCCCTGTTGCGTGATCTGAAGCGACTTGGAGGCTCCGCTCTGTGGGTCGCGGATAGTCGCGTGCATTATCATGTTGGCGTCGTACTCGTAAGTCACCTCTATGGGGTAATTGCGAGGCTTGGCGCCCGCAAGCGGCAGCACCGCCTTGCCGATCTCATTGCAGTTGGACGGGTCCCTGTCTTCGCCCTGAAGTACCACCAGTTCCACGCTGGACTGCCCGTCTTCATGGACGTAATAGGTGGCGGTGCGCGATGCCGGTATGGGCGAGTTCTTGGCTATCATCACTTCGTTGATGTCCTTGCCGGTCTTGGAGTCCACAAGCAGCACTCCGTAGCTATGACTTGTTACGTCCACGATTGTGGTGTCGCGCAGCCTGCGCCCGGCCTCGCTCAGCACTATCTCGGGATCGCCCCGGCCCGCGAGTATGATTCCGGCGTACATGGCTGCCCCCAAGGCCACTGCCTCGTCGGGGTTTATCGAAAGGGTAGGCTCCTTGCCGGTCGTCTTCCGGACCATTCCCACCACCGCAGGCATCCGGGTCATGCCCCCCACCAGCAGCACCTGATCGATATCGGCCCACGTGAGTTGGGCAGCGCTCTGCACGGCGTCCAGAAGCATCTCGGACCGCGCCAACAGGTCCGCTGTCATCTGTTCGAACTGTTCCCGGGTGATCTCCACGGTCAGCCGCAAGCCCTGCGCGCTTATGGTAATCTTGGCGGAATCCCGCGATGAGAGCGTCTTCTTGGCGGATTCGGCCCGCTGGCGCAGATCCTGTAAGGCTTCGAGATCCTCCAGAAGGTCGATGCCATGCTCGCGCTTGAACTCTTCGTTGCAGTACATGATTATCTTGTCGTCGAAGTCCTTCCCGCCCAGCTGGTGGTCTCCATCGGTAGCCAGCACTCGGATCTTGCCCTCCGCCGCCTCCATGATGGTCACATCGAAAGTGCCGCCGCCCAGATCGTACACGCAGATTCGTTGATGGATATCGGGAGTGCTCATCCCGTACGCCAAGGCTGCCGCTGTGGGTTCGTTAACGATCCCCAACACGTTGAAACCCGCGATTTTGCCGGCATTCATGGTAGCTTGCCTTCGGGCATCGTCGAAATAGGCGGGTACGGTTATGACTGCGCTGGGCAGCTCAACCCCGAGCAGCGTTTCGGCGTCAGTACGCAGTTTCTTGATGATCATAGCGGAAAGGTCTTCCGGACGGAACTCCCGCCCCTCGTGGGCGAAGACGAAGTCAGGGTTGCCCATCTGTCTTTTGACGAACTCGACCACGTTCTCAGGGTCGCTCACCGCCGTATTCTTGGCGATGGTCCCCACGGTTACCTGGTTCTCCGCGTCGAACAGTATCACAGACGGCGTGATGCGTTCGCCCTCCCTGTTGGGCACGATTTCAGGATTGCCGTAGTCGTTCAGGACTGCCAGGGCCGAGAACGTTGTGCCCAAATCGATTCCGACTGCCTTCATGAGTGCACCTCCTAGGGCAACAGCGTCCGGCGCGCCTTGCCTATCTCCACAATCATCCGGTCTGCCTCCTGCCTTGCGGCAAGGTCCGGGCTGTTCACCCGCGCCCTGTATTTCTGGTATTCGCGGTCAAGGATATGCTTGATTTGAGCTCTGTCGGCGCCGGAGGGTATGCCGAACATCCGGCGGTATCGCTGCGCCGGAGTCTCACTGCCGGATGCAGGCTCGTTCACCTTCGGGCCGGTCGCCCTAGGACCTGTCGGCCGGCGCGTGCGGGAATCGGGAGTATCCTGCATGGTCAGAGTGAACGACAGCACTTCGGGCGACCAGGCTATCGAGGTGTCCCCTTCGAACAGACCCGCGTTAGCATAGGCGCTGAACGACCCGGATGCTTGGTGGTTCAGCGCTTCATAAGGAACGAACACAGTGAAGTCATCGCAGTTCCTGCCCGGATAGGAAACGGCAACGTCTCCGAAAGCGCACGCGTTCCCCCCGCTGTCGGTATATTCTGCGATCCTGCCCGGAATGGGCTTATCATCGGTACAGTAGAACCAGTAGATCAGCGCCGCCGGTTCGGACGCGGAGAGCCTGCGCTCCGTTATTGATATCGATGCGTGAATCATGATGCCCTGGCGCCCGCCCACGGTCACGCCGTAGTCGGCCCAGACTCTGTGTATAGCCCCTCTCGCCATTCCTCGCTCCCCTGCTTAGTCCACTTTCACTTGGTCCATCAGCCGCCTTTTGGCCTCGACCTCGCAGTCGGTCATCCTTCCGGACTGCGAAATGTGCAGCTGGGCAACGCGACCGGTCTTCTCGTCCTCCATGTAACAGTGCATGACCATGTTGGCATCGTACTGATAGGTGACCCGCACAGGATAGCCCCTGGGCTTGGGCCGATCAAACTCCAGCTCGGTTTCGCCTATGATGTTGCAGTTGGCAGGATCGCGGTCCTGCCCCTGCAGCACCACGAATTTCACCCGCGGCTGATTGTTGGCAACCGTATAGAACTGATCTCGCACCTCGTGAGGGATCGGCGTATTCCTGGCGATCATCACCTGGTTGTACTCCTCTTTGGTACGCTCATCCATCAGCACGATTCCAAAAGCGTGGCTTGTTACATCCGTCACGCGCGTGTTGGCTAGCCTGCGGCCTTCAGCCGTTCGAAGTATCGCTGAGTCTCCCCTTTTCGCCATGAGGATGCCCGCCTGGATCGCTGCTCCCATGGCCACCGCTTCATCGGGGTTGATGGCCCTATCAGGCGTCTTCCCTGAGATGTGCCTGATCATCTCGGCAACCATGGGCATGCGCGTGGCTCCGCCCACCAAGAGCACTGTGTCAATCCTATCCCAACTCGACTCGGCTTGGGCCAACACTGACTCCATCAGCATCTTGGTACGCTCAAGGAGGTGCCCTGTCATCTGCTCGAACTGCTCCCGCGAAAGCTCCACAGTCAGCCGTTTCCCGAAAGCGCTCATATTGATCCTGGCAGATCCACGCGAAGACAAGGTCTTCTTGGCCGTCTCCGCGCGCTGACGCAGGTCTTGCTGGACTTCTATATCCGTAAGCAGATCGAGTCCGTGTTCACGCTTGAAAGCATCGTTGACATACAGCATGATCTGGTCGTCGAAGTCGTTGCCGCCCAGCATGTGGTCGCCATCGGTGGCGACCACCGTGATCTCGCCCTGGGAAATGTCCATGATGGTAACGTCGAAAGTACCGCCGCCCAGATCGTACACGATTACCCGCTGATCGGATACGTTCGTGAGCCCGTAGGCCAAGGCTGCGGCGGTAGGCTCGTTGATTATCCGGAGCACGTTGAGCCCGGCGATCTTGCCGGCGTTTATCGTGGCGCGCCTGCGCGCATCGTCAAAGTAGGCAGGCACTGTGATAACCGCATCAGTGACCGACTCACCCAGCAACCTCTGGGCGTCCTGCTTGAGTTTCTTGAGCATTAGCGCGGCGATCTCCTCCGGGCCGTATTCCCGTTCGCCGTGGGTGAACACATAGTCGCCGCTGCCCATCTGGCGCTTTATGAACTCCACCACGTTGTATGGATCGCTCACAGCCGCGTTCTTGGCCACCGTGCCCACAACGATGGAATCGTCGTCGCCGAAGTACACAACCGAAGGGGTAACGCGTTCGCCTTCCGCGTTCGGGACGATCTCCGCCTTTCCAAACTCATTCAGCACTGAGATGGCGGAGAATGTCGTGCCAAGATCGATGCCGATAGCACGCGACACTACGCATCCCCTCCCGCTTGCCCTGGTCCCCTCGCAGGTTCAGCCGGTTCGCCGGATTGCGCCGGCATCGACGATTCCGCCGGTTTCGCCGGGGCAGTCCAGCGCGCCACGACCACCGACTGAGGGCGAAAGACCTTGCCGTCTTTTGTGAATCCGTCCTTCACCACGCGAACAACATGCCCATCGCGTGCGGGGCAGTCGGCGGGCGCAGTGCGTATCGCCCTCTGGAATTCCGGATTGAACTGGCTCGAGCTGCTGCAGATAGGTTCGATGCCCCGACGAGCCAGCACCTCTGTGAGTTCTTCCATGACATAGCCCAGGTACCTGCGGGCGAGCGCGCCCTCTTCATTGACAACATCGTCATCTTCAGAATAGTTCTCTATGTTGTCATAAAGCAGAATCAGGTCGATGTATGCCTCTTTCATGCGCCGCTCCACAAAGTCGCGTTTAAAAGAGTCGAGCTCATCATAGAGCTTGGAGAAAGCCTTCTCCTTCTGATCGTCATACTGGATCTTCTCCGTGAACATGAGGATGAGTCGGTCGAGCTTCTCCTCAATAGCTGAACAGAGCTCCTTTGGGCTGGCTTCTGTCTCTACGGGACGCGGCTGGCTGCTCGTTTCGTCGGGGCTCTGATCGACCGGAACCGGATCCTGCAATTCCAAAGCATGTACCCCCTGCACGGAATCGGGTCGCAAGGCCCCGCGGGCCTAGCCGCACCCGCCTCCGCATATTGAACTCAGAATGCTGTAAAGACACAGGCCGCCTATGCATTGCGAACAAGTGTCGTTGTCCATGGATTCACAA
This sequence comes from uncultured Clostridia bacterium, assembly GCA_964471415.1. Classification (GTDB taxonomy): domain Bacteria; phylum Bacillota; class DTU025; order DTU025; family DTU025; genus UBA5389. The sequence goes on from CAYYHF010000096.1 coordinate 8,429, forward strand.
GGCTCACAAGGGTTGCCGGAATCGCCCCCACCGCTGCCTCCGCCAGTGGGGCCGGGCTGTGTGCCCGGCGGAGGCCTGAGCGGATCAGTAGGGATCCTGCGCGGGGCGCCCGCCATTGCGTGGACGAAAGACTCGACTAGCCCGCAGCCGGCCAAAAGTCGCTCGGCGCGGCGCAAGATGGCGAAGCTCCCCAGGTACATGCCGGCCCTATCGGCATCGAAAGCATCGCACATGAGTCGGCAGAACTCCTCTGCCGCGGGCGCTGCCTGCTCGGGAAGGGACGCAGCCCAATCGTGAACATGCGCAAGCCAGGAGTCTCTATCGAAATCCGCGATGCTTAGCATAACAGGCGCCAGACATGCTGAGCAGTTGTAGCTTATCGTTCACACCCCCGCCAAAATCCGGATCTGCGGCCAACCTCGTACATTCTCGGATTCTCCAACCATAGGAAGAATCCTTCAGGGTTTCGGGCTGAGCAACGCACAGTCAATTGCGAG
>CAYYHF010000097.1:0-8796 GCA_964471415.1 uncultured Clostridia bacterium
AGGACCAGCTGGTGAGCATCAGGAATGGGCGGTTCGTGGTGCCTGTGCGCGCTGAGATGCGCTCCCAGGCATCGGGGATCGTGCATGACCAGTCGGGCTCTGGAGCTACGCTCTTTATCGAGCCAATGGCGGTTGTGGAACTGAACAACGAGATACGTACGGCGGTGGCCCAGGAAGAGGCCGAGGTGGAGCGGATACTCCTGGAGCTTTCGGGTCGTGTGGGCGCAGCCGGCGACAGGCTCGATATCACGCTGGCCTCCTTGGGCAGGGTGGACTTCATCATGGCCCGGGGCAAGCTGTCGCAGCAGATGGACGCATCCAGGCCCCAGTTGAACGCTCAAGGATACACAAGCCTCATAGGGGCTCGGCACCCGCTGCTCCGAGGCGATGTGGTGCCAATCGATCCGTATCTAGGCAGGGACTTCACCACCCTAGTGATCACCGGACCCAACACCGGGGGAAAGACCGTCACTCTGAAGACCCTCGGCCTTCTGACCTTGATGGCCCAGGCTGGGCTGCACATACCGGCCGAACCAGGCAGCGAAGTGGCCGTGTTCGACCAGGTGTTCGCGGATATCGGCGATGAGCAGAGCATCGAGCAGAGTCTGTCCACGTTCTCGTCTCATCTCACTCACATTGTGGAGATACTGCAACAGGTGGATCGGGGCTGTCTGGTGCTCCTAGATGAGCTGGGAGCGGGCACAGATCCGCAGGAGGGCGCCGGGTTGGCCATGGCCGTCTTGGAACACCTGCACCGAACGGGGGCCCGCACAGCGGCTACCACGCACTACAGCGAGTTGAAGGTATTCGCTCACACGACTTTCGGTTTCAGCAACGCCAGCGTAGAGTTTGATGTACAGACTCTTGCGCCGACCTTCCGGCTGTCCATCGGTGTGCCTGGCGCAAGTAACGCCTTTGCCATCGCAGAAAGGCTTGGACTGGACGGCTCCATACTAGCCAGGGCTCGGGCTCTGGTGGGAGTGGGCGGGCAGCGCATGGAGAAGATGATCGTGAGCCTCAAAGAGGAGCATGAGCGCGCCAGCACCGCTCGCAGCGATGCGGAGTCCCTTCGGTCACGCTACCTGAACCTCAAGGACAAATACGAAGCTCAGTCCGATCGGCTCAAGGTCGAGCGGGCGGAGATACTGCGCAAGGCCAGGGCGGAGGCGGAATCTGTGGTGGCTGAGGCGCGAAGAGAAGCGGAAGCGATAATCAAGCGTCTACGTGCGGCCCAGACTGAGCAAGCGGCTCAGTTGTCCAGATTCACCGCCGCGGATGAGGAGATTCGGGCGGCGCGGCGAGACCTGGAAGCCTTGCGGGATCTGGCGCGCGAGCTGACGTCCACCGATGATGTCCGAGACACGCGGGACATGCGGCTTGCGGCCGAAGGCTGCGGCGAGGATCAGGAGTCCGTCGAGATGGGTCCGGGCGATGAAGTTGAGATCATTGCTTTGGGCCAGCGGGGCAGGATACTGGAGGCTGGCGAGGCAGGCGAATTCGTGGTGGGACTCGGCCTGATGAGGGTCAACGTAAGCCGGGATTCCCTGCGCCGGCTGCGAAGCGGCAGCGGCGAGCATGCCGGACGCGAACTCACAGGGACTGCGCGCATGGAACTGGAGCGGGCGCGTACCGTCCAGATGGAGCTTGACCTGAGAGGGATGCGCGTAGACGAAGCGCTGTACGCTGTGGACAAGTACCTGGACGATGCCGTGCTTTCCGGTATTCCTCAGGCTAGGGTAATTCATGGCAAGGGCACGGGCGCCCTGAGGGACGCAGTGCGCGAGCAGCTCCGGCAGGATAGGCGGGTGGCTGCCCAAAGGCCTGGCGAAGCGGGTGAGGGCGGCGATGGCGTGACCGTGGTGGCGTTCAAAAAGTAGGAGAGGAGCGGGCGGGGGCGGCTGTGTCCGCCGGATCGATGGCCTCATCTCCTGCGCCTGCATCGCTTTCCCAAAGGCTGTCGAAGGGATCGATGCGAGAGTGAACCGTGCACTCCCGGGACGGCTGTGTTCCATCGACGAACTTCTCGGTGATGACCTGGTCCCCAGGGCAGCCGGTCGAAGCCAGCTGTCCTGACGCGACACACACGCGCACTCCTGTGAGCACGCCGTCAGGCACTGGGAAATCCCGCGGAGGAACCCCGGTAAGCGCTTTCTTCATGAAAGCTCCCCATATCTCTGCGGCCTTTCAGCTGCCGATGACGCCTATCTTGGGATACCTCATATCGCGGTTAGTATCCTCTCCTATCCTAACAGCCGCGACCATGTCGGGCGTGAAGCCCACAAACCAGGCGTCCGTGTTGCTGTCGGCAGTCCCGGTCTTGCCCGCGGCCGGACGGCCGATAGCGGCGCGCCGTCCCGTCCCGCTCGACGAGTCAATCACGCCTCGCATCATGTCGGCGACGATGTAGGCTGTTCGTTCGTCCAGGACTATCTCGCGCTTGGGCACGTTGGACTCCAGCAAGACGCCGTTGGCATCGCGGACCTCCATGATGAAGTAAGGAGTCACCTTGACGCCTGCGTTGGCCAGCGGACTGTAAGCCGTGACCATCTCGATAGGGGTGACGCCCCGGGTGAGCCCTCCGAGAGCGAGAGCCAGGCCTCGGTCGTTGCGCGAGCCCGTTTCCACCAGTGTGGTAATGCCCATTCTCTTGGCGTATGATATGACCTTGTCGGGCTTGAGATCGTCCATGAGCTTGACGGCGATTATGTTCGTGGACTGTTCCAGGGCTTGCCGAAGCCTGAGGGGCCCGACAAAACGGCCGTTAAAGTTTTTGGGCGCCCATGTTGTTCCGCCGGCCCCGGGATACTCTACTGGTTCGTCTACTATGACAGTTGCTGTGGTGTAGCCTGAATCAACGGCAGCGGTGTACACGAACGGTTTAATCGCAGAGCCAGGCGAGCGCTCCGCGCGAAGCGCGCGGTTGTACTCGTCTTCTCCGCGCCCTCCGACCAGCGCCCTGATCTGCCCGGTCTGCGCGTCGATGGCCACCAGCGCCGCCTGAGGGTAGGTCAGGTCGCTGCCGTCTTTGCGGGTGTCGGGAGTGCTGCCGGTGGGCAAGAGACTTGCTATGGTTTCCTCAGCCGCCCGCTGAACGGCGAGGTCTATAGTGGTCTTGACGGCAAGACCGCCGCGATACACAGCGTCTTTTCCGTACTTCTTGAGGAGGTAGTCGCGGACCATGAAGTTGACATACTTCCCCACCAAAGTCGGCGCCGCGTTTTTCGCCGCCAGGCGCAAGGGCTCATCGGCTGCCGCCGTAGCCTGTTCAGAAGTGAGATAGCCTACGTCCACCATGCGCTGCAGAACGATCTTGCGCCTGTTGAGCGCGTTCTGCCTTGTCTGCTCGTTCTTTATTGGGGAGTACAGCTCGTTGCCCTTGGGAATCCCGGCCAGTAGCGCCGCTTCTCCCAGGGTGAGTTGGTCCACGGGTCTGCCGAAGAACAGGTTGGACGCGGCCTGAACGCCGTAGACGCCATGGCCGAAATACACCCAGTTCAGATAGAACTCGAGTATCTCGTCCTTGGTATATCTCCTCTCAAGCTGGAATGCGTAGAGCGCCTCCCATATCTTGCGATTCACGCTCTTTTCGTGAGACAAAAACACATTCCGCGCCAACTGCGCGGTGATGGTACTGCCGCCCTGGTCGGGCGACATATGCCTGATATCGTACCATAGCGCGCCCAAAATCCTGCGCACGCTGATGCCATGGTGCTCGTAGAACCTGTGGTCTTCTACTGCTATTACGGCGTCGATGAGGTGCTGCGGGATGGCAGACAGCGGAGCCCATTGACGGTTTTCAACCATCAGTTTGGTGAGGACCTTGCCGTTGACATCGTGGACCACCGTGGGCAGGCTCCGCCTGGCCTCAACATCCACGTCTTCTACACTCGGCGCGTTCTTAAGGTAGCCGGATAGGATGCCTGTGACCATGCCTACGCCTACAAGCACGAGCACTGCAAGCACCAGCGCCACGATGTGTATGAAGCCTCTTGTATCAGACCGCATGTCGGCTGGAAAGCCTCCTTGGGTTGGAATTCCGATACATTATACCACAGGGGAATTCGCTCGCAAACATGAGCACAGCCGTGAAATGCCGGTTTGCAGGGTATACCTGCCGACAATAAAGGAACTGGCGTCCTTACGACGAATCATCAACTGGTAGGTGATGCGATCTTGTTATGGACGGAAGGTGAATGGATTGCAGCTCATAGTGGATTACTGGCGTGTCGCAGTCATGTTTGCCATCGGAGGAATCCTGATCTATCTGGCCGTCGAGAAGGAATATGAGCCCACGCTGCTTCTGCCCATAGGATTCGGAGCGATTCTCGCTAACATACCCGGTTCCTCAGCCATAGGAGAGCACGGTTTTCTGACCATTCTCTACAACGCGGGTATCGAGAACGAGCTTTTCCCTATCCTCATATTCATCGCCGTTGGGGCGATGATAGACTTTGGCCCATTGCTCAGACGCCCCTTCATGCTGTTTTTCGGGGCTGCTGCGCAGTTCGGGATTTTCGCTACTCTGATGACCGCGCTGTATCTGGGGCGGCTGCATGGCATCGCCGATTTCATCCCTGCCTTTACCCTGAAACAGGCGGCGTCCATCGGGATTATCGGCGCGGCGGACGGGCCTACGTCCATATACGTATCTAGGCTGTTCGCTCCGGAGTTACTGGGGCCCATCACGGTTGCGGCATATTCCTACATGTCGCTGGTGCCCCTTATCCAGCCTCCCATCATCCGATTGCTGACTACTCCCGAGGAGCGGCGGATCCACATGGAATACAAGGAGTTCGGGGTAAGCAAGACCGTGCGAGTGTTGTTCCCCATACTTGTCACTGTGGTTGCGGGATTGGTCGCTCCTATCAGCGTTGGCCTCATCGGTTCGCTGATGATCGGCAACCTGCTGCGGGAATCGGGGGTTGTGGAACGCCTTTCCCGGTCCGCTCAGAACGAACTGGCCAACATAGTGACGTTGTTTTTGGGCCTCGCCATCGGTTCGACTATGGTGGCTGACCGGTTTCTCCAGCCCAGCACGGTGTTTATCATCTTGATGGGTCTGGTCGCCTTCATTTTCGATACCGCGGGCGGGGTGCTATTCGCCAAGGCGCTCAACCTCTTTCTGAAACGCAAGGTCAACCCGATGATCGGGGCTGCCGGAATATCGGCGTTTCCCATGTCGGCCCGGGTGATTCACAAGATGGGCATTGAAGAGGACCCCACCAATTACCTTTTGATGCATGCGATCGGGGCGAATGTGGCGGGCCAAGTGGGCTCCATAATTGCTGGCGCCATGATCCTGGCGTTGATACACTGATTCTATGCGGGCGCGGAAAGGAGAAGGCTGTCAATGGATCAGATTGCACAGGGCTGGCTTGTGAGCGGAGTAGGGCTTCTGTCGGTCTTCGCCGTGCTTCTCTTGTTCTACTTCATGTTGCACGTTCTGATGGACCTATTTCCCGCCAAGGACGATTCCGCCGATGGCGATTGACCTTGCTTTTGCAGCTGTGTTAAGCTTTACATAATGTTTGGCTCTGCATGTGGACACGAAAATGCACAGTCGGTTTCGGGGAGGAACGTCTTGCGATGGATCCCAGGGAGCAACTAGAGGTGATCAAGAAGGGCGCCGCAGAGGTTATCTCTGAGGAGGACCTGCTTGCGAAGTTCGAGAAGTCGGCACGCACGGGCAGTCCGCTTCGGGTGAAGCTCGGGCTGGACCCTTCTGCGCCGGACATACACATCGGGCATACTGTGGTGCTGCATAAGATGAGGCAGTTTCAGGATATGGGGCATGAAGGCTTCCTTGTTATCGGCGATTTCACCGGCAGGATCGGCGATCCCACCGGGCGGTCGGAGGCTCGGAAGCAACTCACAGAAGAAGAGGTCCAGGCAAATGCGAAAACCTACTGCGACCAGGTCTTCAAGATCATCGATCCCGCCCGCACCAAGATAGTCTTCAACTCAAGCTGGCTTGGCAAGCTGATGTTCTCGGACGTCATCGAACTGGCATGCAAAGTCACCGTGGCGCGGATGTTGGAGCGCGACGACTTCGAGGCCAGATACAAAGAGGGTCGTCCCATCGGGATCCATGAGTTCTTCTACCCGCTGATGCAGGCATATGACTCGATTGCTCTTCAGGCCGATGTTGAGCTTGGGGGCACTGACCAGAAGTTCAACATTCTGATGGGTCGAACGCTACAGCGCGAGTTTGGGCAGGAAAGCCAATGCGTTGTGCTCATGCCGATACTGCCGGGCCTTGACGGAACACAGAAGATGAGTAAGAGCCTGGGCAACTACATAGGCATCAATGAAGTGCCCTCTGAGATATATGGAAAGACAATGTCCATACCGGACGAACTCATCATACCCTACGTCAACAGCGCCACCACATTCACGTTGGCCGAGAAGGTGGCTACTGAGCGGCATTTGGCATCGGGCGCCTTGCATCCGATGAAGGCCAAGAGGAAGCTGGCCAGGCAGTTAGTGGCGCAGTACCACGGAGAAGACGCCGCCAGGCTGGCTGAGGAGGAGTTCGACCGAGTGTTCAGCCGGGGCGAGCTTCCCGATGACATGCCCGAAATACACCTCACGCAGGGTGATCTTGCAGATGGGGTGATCTCAGTCGTCGCCCTGATGACACGGGCGGGGTTCGCTGCCAGCAACAGCGAAGCAAGGCGCCTGATTGAGCAAGGCGGTGTGCGGGTGGACGATCGGCGCGTGGCCGATGCGGCTGAGGGGATCGCGCCAGAAGATGGCATGATTCTCAAGGTAGGGAAACGGCGGTTTGCCAGAGTGCTGGTTAGGTAGGCCATGACAATCAATGTGGAGGTGTCGGCGAGTGGGTTTGGTTTCCTTGAAGTCAATTCTTGACGCAGCCAGTGCAGAACGTTACGCGGTCGGCGCGTTCAACGTCAACAACCTGGAGTTCGCTAAGGCGGTCATGGAGACCGCGGTGAAAGAGCGGTCTCCGGTGATCGTGCAGGTGTCGGAGGGCGCCATAGCTTACGCCGGGCTTGATCAGTTAACCGGGATCGTGACCAGTCTCGCAAAGGAGGCAGATGTGCCGGTAGCGCTCCATCTGGATCATGGCAGGGATTTTGCGACCATCGTCCGGTGTATCCGGGCTGGGTTCACCTCGGTGATGATAGACGGTTCGCACCTCCCCTTCGACGAGAACGTGGCAATCACGCAGAAGATCGTGGAGATAGCTCATGCCGCGGGGGTCAGCGTCGAGGCTGAACTCGGAAGGCTCGCGGGCATAGAAGACACGGTGTCCGTGGCTGAGCGCGAGGCCCTGCTTACTGATCCTGACGAGGCCGGGGTGTTTGTGGAGAAGACCGGAGTGGACGCGCTTGCAGTGGCGATAGGCACGAGCCATGGCCCGAGAAAGTTCAAGGGCGAACCGGTGCTGGCACTTGAATTGGTGTCGAAAATCAAGGAGAAAGCGCCCATACCGCTGGTGCTACACGGAGCCTCCGGCGTGTCGGCCGAGGTAGTCGCGGCGGGTGAGAGAGTCGGCGCCAAATGGGCCGGATCCAAGGGCGTTCCCGACAGCAGCATTGTGGAAGCTGTAAGTCGCGGTATCAGCAAAGTCAACATCGACACCGATCTGCGCTTGGCGTTCATTTCGAGTGTGCGTGAGGCTCTTGTGACAATGCCGGAAGTGACCGACCCGCGCAAGGTGTTTAAGCCCGCCATGGCCAGCGTCAAAGCTGTTGTAGAGCGCAAAATGCGGCTCTTTGGAAGCGCGGGGCGCGCCAAGTAGCGAAGGGGCGGCCTACATAACTGAACTTGGACCACCCCTCCCGCATAGTATGGGGAGGGGTGGTTTCGTGTGCCTCAGGCTGCCGCTGGGGTTCCCAGCGCCTGCGTGGTTGCTCCGGTGTCTTGCGGGCATATCCGGACGCAGGGAGTATGGGCCGCGTCTGCTGGGCCTCCCGGCAAGAATGAGATCGCCAAGGCCGGTGGGGCGAGTGTGGCGTGAGCGGGAACGCCAACCCGCACGTGCGCAAAGCGCGCAGCGCAGGCGTGGATACACGCTATTCGCTGCGGTTTTCGTCTGTCTGCTCGCAGGCTTCGCTGGGTTCGTATTCGTCGAGGTCAGGCTGAAGCCCACCTTGCTGCAACTGGCCGAGGCGCGCGCCAGGGCGGTAGCGACCACCGCGGTGAACTCGGCGCTTTCGGAAACCTCCGCCCTTGATATCAAGTACGAAGACTTGATGGACTGGAAGACCGACAGCCAGGGCAAGATCGTCGCGGTTCAGCCCAATACAGGAGAGATAAATAGGATCGCAGCTAGCACCACTACGAGGGTGCAGGCTGCATTGCGCGATATCAAGAACGTGAGGATATCCGTGCCGATTGGGCAAGTGTTTGGAAGCGCTTTGCTAGCCAATCTTGGCCCTTGGCTGACGATATCCGTGGTGCCGATAGGCGTAGTTAGCACAGCTGTGACTGACCAGTTTGAGACTGCTGGGATCAATCAGCTTCGGCACAGGGTTTACCTTGAGATCGAGGCTTATGTGAGGATCTTGGTTCCGCTGGTTTCGTCGAGCCTGACGGTGAGGACGAGTATGCCTATTGCGGAATCGATTATTCTTGGAGATGTACCGCAGTTCTATGTGCACATGGAGGAGTCGGGGCAGTTCGTGAGGGGTTTGCTCTCCTCCGGTGAACTGCAAAAATAAGTTTGCTACCCCCCTTGCGCGCGGTGGCGGCAGGTGATATAGTAACACTTGCGCGCGGCGGAGGCCGCGGATGTTCCTTGAAAACCAAACAGCGTGGAGCCTAGAAGTC
>CAYYHF010000098.1:0-8786 GCA_964471415.1 uncultured Clostridia bacterium
CCCAAAAGCCATGGATCCATCGCTGCCTCGATCCCCGATTTGCCCAGCGTCAGGTGGGCGTACCCGAGAAGCGGCGCAAGCGAACCCGGCCCTCGATACACGCGCGACCCAGGTCCGCGGGCAAGCGATTCCGCCAGGATCTCTCCCGTGCGGTCAACCACCTGTCCCCGCCAGATGCCCTTCTCGGCGTTGGCAATCCGCGGATTGGCCGGGCTGGATGCCAGCCTGTCCGCCCGCGCGGCCTGATGGTAGGTGGTCGCCAGGGCCAGCACGGCGCAACCCACAATCCATGCCGCCGCCAACCTGCCTATCCTGCGGCTCACAGCTGCTCACCATCGCCGATGCGCTTCGCTTCGGTTGTGGCGCCCAGAAGAACACCCGCCAGGGCCAAGCTTGCGACCATCGAGCTTCCGCCGTAGCTTGCAAACGGAAGCGTAACGCCCGTAAGGGGCAGCACTCCCAGGTTACCGCCGATTATGACGAAGGTCTGCACAGCCAGGATGTTGGCCGCGCCCACCGCAGCCAGCGACCGGCGCGGCGATGGCTGGCGCATGGCACAAGCGTAGGCATGGCCGATCAGCAGAAAGTATATGGCAATAATCCCTAATGATCCGGCCAGCCCGATCTCCTCGGCGGCGGCAGCAAAAAGCATGTCGGTGGATGCCGCCGGTATCAGCCATGGAGAGCCGGATCCGTAGCCGCGACCGAGCATTCCCCCACTGCCCAGCGCGTAGAATGCCTGTACCACTTGATAGGATGAACCGGCGGCATCGGCCCACGGATCGAGCCACGCGGAAAACCTGGCAGCAAGATGTGCGAAAAACCTGCCCGCCAGGGCTACGCCGCCCGCTCCGAGGACCGCGGCGCCCAGCACAACGCCGCGGTTTCCCGAGGCTACATAGACAAGGGGAACACATGATATATAGATTATCGCGGCCGTGCCCACATCCCGCTGAAGCACGGTAAGCAACACAATCGCCGTCCATACCACGAAAAGGCGCCTAACAGGCCCAAAAGCCCACATCTGTTTCAAGCTCGCTCGCTGGGGCTGCATCGGCGTATCCGCCTCCGCCGGCGCCGCAGGCGTCACAGACGCTTCACGCGTTGACGCATAGCACGTGGGCAGCGCCGACAGCGCGTCCGCGCCCGCCAGCACACACGCGATCTTCGCAAACTCAGACGGCTGAAAGCCCATTCCGCCAATGAAAATCCACGACCGGGCGCCCCCCCGTTCCTGCCCAAGCAGCAGCGTTGCCACGAGCAGAGCGATCGCACCCAGCGCCGAAGCCATTCCGATGCCGCGAGCCCTTTCTGAGCGCTGCCAAAGCGCAACGGCAACCATCACGCCGGCGCCGATCCATATGAACGACAGCTGCCGCAAGGCCAGATCGGCCCGGAGCCTCACGACCGAAGTGTACCCGAGAACTGCCGCCGCTGAAACCAACGGCATTATCACCTGATCGCCGTCAAACCCACCTGCCGCAAGCAGCAGATGAGCCGCAGCGAAAGCAGCGCCCGATGCGAAGCAAGCCGCCGTGTCCCAACCTAGCAGACCGCCGGATCTGGCCATGGAAAGCGAAGCACCGGACAGAGCCGCCAACAGCAGCACAATTCCCAGCGAGGACCGCTCCGCATCGCGCCGGCAGGGGCCCTGGGTCGCTAACATGCCTGGCGTCCCCCGAAACCCGCATCTGGACCTGCGCCTGGTCTTGGCTCTGGCTCCGGCTCCGATCCGCGCTTACCTTCAGGCGTGTCCGATTCCAAAACAACGCCTGCCGCGATGGTGATGTTGTCATAGCCACCGCGCGAGCGGGCCAGCGACACCAAATCGCGGCATGCGCGCGATGGATCGGCCGACCCCCACAGAGCGGAGTAGATCTCCTCCGGCGTGACCAAGTCGTGAAGACCATCGGTGCACAGTACCACTACATCCCCGGGCTGAACAGGCAACGCAATGACATCCACCTCAAGATCGTCGAAAAACCCCAAGGCTCTGGTGATGGCGTGACGACTGGGGTGAGCGGCAGCTTCTTCAACCGTGATCAGACCGGACCGGAGCATCTCTCCCACGACCGAATGGTCCTCCGTCAGCTGCTCGATGCCGCCCGCATTGAGCAGGTAGGCTCTGGAGTCGCCCACATGCCCGACCCTCAGTGTATCGCCGCCCATGACCGCCATAGTCAAGGTAGTGCCCATGCCTTCCAGAGCATCGGCATGCCGGGACGCATCCAGAACTCGCGCATTGGCCTGCTTGATGCAGCGCTCCATGTCGAATCCGTCAAGCCCCCTCTGCGACAGCTCCTGCTCCACAACTTGTATGGCTATCTGGGAAGCCACCTCGCCCGCCCTGTGGCCGCCCAGACCATCGGCGACAGCGCAGCAACCGGCGCCTGCGAAGCAGGCGTCCTCATTTCGCTCCCTAACCAGCCCTACATCTGTGGCACAAACACACTTCACGGCCTTCACCATCCCATCTGCGACCACTTCTAGGCATCGCCTTCCTCTTCCTCCAAACAGACAGCGGCAGACGAGGCCTTCACATCATCGGCCACCGAGACGCAGACCCTGTACAGAAAGGAGTAGAGCACGGCCAGGCAGGCCAGCCTGAACACGACCAAGACTGCCCGAATCACTCCACGTCTCCCTCCTTTGCCCCGCGCCCCAACGCCCACCTTCGCCTGAGCTGCCCGCATGCAGCATCAATTCCGCAGCCCATTTCACGCCGGATGGTGGCCTCAATGCCGCGCGAAGCCAGAACGGCGGCGAAAGCCCCCACCACACTGGACGTTGGACGAACGTACGAAGTTTCCGGCACCGGGTTGAGCGGTATGAGATTCACGTGGCAAAGCATTTCGCGAAGAAGGCCCGCCAGTCGCTCGGCATGAGCCAACGAATCGTTCACTCCGGCTATGAGAGCGTACTCGTAAGTTACCCGCCTACCGGCGATCTCGGCATACTCATTGCACGCCTTCACTAGATTACTTATCGGATACGCCTCATTCACCTTCATTATCGACGACCGCGTGGCATCGTCCGGCGCATGCAGGGATACAGACAACGTCACCCCAATCCCCTCGCGCGCCAGACGATGTATGGCCGGCACTATCCCGCACGTGGAGATGGTGATGTGCCTAGCGCCGATGCCGAAACCGCGATCCCAGTTGAGAAGCTTTATGAACTTGACCACATTATCGTAGTTGAGCAGCGGTTCGCCGCTGCCCATCAACACAACTGAACTGACTCTGGCCGCGCCTCGCCGGGCGGCGACATCGTCGCTTGCCGCGAGCACCTGGTCGATCATCTCTCCGCACGTCAGATTGCGCACTAGACCCCCAAGCCCCGATGCGCAGAAGGCGCAGCCCATCGCGCATCCTACTTGCGACGACACGCAAAGGCTCAAGCCGTAGTCGTGCTCCATGAGCACCGCCTCTACGGCGTTGCCATCCGCCAGGCCCATTAGGTACTTGGCGGTATCCCCGCTCGGCGAGACATTTCGGGCCAGGACCTGGGGCGGCCTGAGAGGGCCGACCTCGGCAAGCTTGGCCCTGAGCAGCCTGGGAAGGTTGGTCATACTCTCAAACGATGATGCACGATGATGATAGAGCCATTCGAGGACCTGGTCAGCCCTGTATCCAGGCTCCCCCATGGACCCGAAGAACTCCCTGCATTCATCGCGCGACATGCTCTTAATGTCCACAGCGCTAATCATTCCACCAAATCACAGAAATTCCTCTGCTGCAGTGTACCCTCGCAAGGGGCGGCCCTTTCGCGGGGCCGCCCTGTCGAGAACGGATCCGGACACCATGGCAGCGCCACAGCTTAGCAGACCGCCAATGCTGCAGCGCAGCTCCATCGGGCAGCGGCGCCTACGCCCCACGCCTCTCATACGGTCTGCCGCTGGCGGCGGGCGGGGTAGATCGGCCGATGACCCCGGCCAACGCGGCCATTGTAACAATGTAAGGGAACATCAGCAGAAACTCCTGGGGCAACGCAGTGAACCCCCACGTCTGCGCAGTGAGCTGCACCGCATCGGCAAGCGCGAAGAAAAGCGCCGCCCACATAGCGCCCAGCGGCGTCCACTTGCCGAATATGACGGCGGCCAACGCGATGAACCCTCGCCCCGAGCTCATGCCTTCGCGGAAGAACGACAACTGCCCAAGCGAGAGCGTCGATCCTCCCATGCCTGCCAGAAAACCGCTGAGTATCACGCACAGATAGCGAATGCCCACCACGTTGACGCCCACAGTATCGGCTGCCTCCGGGTGCTCGCCGCACGCTCGGATCCTGAGCCCAAGCGGAGTCTTAAACAGCACAATATGCGCCAGTATCGCGACTATGAAGGCCATATACACAGGCGGAGTGTTTCTCCCGAACACCTGGCCGATAACGGGTATGTCCCTCAAAAACGGTATGGTCCAGTTGGCCAGCTTGGCGACGCGCTCAGTCTGCCCCGCGCGGTTGAATATCGCCCGGAGCAGAAAACCTGTGAGCGCCGTGGCCAGGATGTTGATGGCCACTCCGGATACGGTCTGGTTGGCCCTATACCTTATCGACACCACGGCATGGACGGCGGCTATCACCGCGCCCGCCACAGCGCCCATCCAGAACCCAAACCACGCGTTTTTGGTCAAGTAGGAGAACAAGACGGCGGCAAAGGATCCACACAGCATCATGCCCTCGAGGCCGATGTTGACCACTCCGGATCTCTCGCTGTAGACTCCGCCGATGGCAGTGAGTATCAGCGGCGCCGCCAGATACACTGTGGACGCCAAGAGGCTTACGATTACAATTCTGATCATGTCGAGATCCATTGGCTTCAGGCGTCCTCCTTTCCTGCGGCGACCTCTTCCCGTGCGCGGCTTTTCAGGCCCGGAATGCGCAACCAGCCCTCAACCAGGCCTTCGGCTGCAACTAGCAGGATGATGGCGGCCTGCACTATGCCGGCGACTTCCTTGGGCACATGCGCTATTCCCTGCATCATCTGCGAGCCTCGCGCCAGCGAGCCGAAAAGGGCCGCAGCGCCGATGACGCCGAAGGGATTCCCCTTGCCGACAAGAGCCACGGCGATGCCGTCAAACCCAAACCCCTCGAACGAGAAGAGATCGAGGAACTTGTACTGTATGCCGCAGACCTGAACAGCTCCGGCCAGGCCGGACATGGCGCCGGCCAACAGCATCGATACTGCCGTTGCTCGGGGCACGTTGATGCCGGCGTAGCGCGCGGCGTCCGGGTTGGCACCCACAGCCCGGATCTCATAGCCCGTAGTCGTTTTATAGAGGATATAGAAAACCAGCGCCGCCGCCGCCACAGCTATGAGTATGCCGGTATTGAGGCGGAAGTCGCTGTGAAAGCCGCCGAAAAACCGCAGCAGCTTGGCGGAATCGGCGATCTCCGCGGTATAGGGAATCGCAGTGGCCGGATCCCTGATCGGGCCGTTGACCAGGTAGTGCGAGAAGTAGAGAGCGATGTAGTTCATCATGATGCTGTTGACTACCTCATGCACTCCCAGCTTGGCCTTGAGATACCCCGGCACCGCTGCCCATATCGCCCCGGCGGCCGCGGCCGACAGAAGCGTGAGCGGAAGATGGACGATGCGAGGAAGACCCGAGCCGCCAACGCCCACTACGGCCGCGGCCACCATGCCCACGATCATCTGCCCCTCAGCCCCTATGTTGAACAAGCCCGCCCTGTATGCTATGGCGATCGACAGCCCGGTGAAGATGAGCGGGGTGGTGTATACAATAGTCTCAGAGATGTTGACAGGCGATCCGAAACACCCTTGAAGCAGCGCCTTGTAGGCGTCCAGGGGACTGGCCCCCGTTGAGGCCATAAACAACGCCCCTACCACTAGGCCGGCCAATATCGCAACGACTGGAACAAGCAATTCCGACCAGATTTTCTTCCTCCCGGATCCGCTCACTCGCCCACCACCTCCTCACCCTTCGGGCCAGGCTCCTTCGATGCGCCGGCCATCATCAAGCCCAGCAGTTCCTCAGTGGCATCGTCCCGGTCGAGGATGCCCACTATTTCACCCTCGTACATTACGGCTATCCTATCGGACAGCGCCATTATCTCGTCAAGCTCCAAAGAGACCAAGAGGACCGCCTTGCCGGCATCGCGCGCCTCCACCAGTTTTCGGTGGACGAACTCTATCGCCCCCACATCCAGGCCCCGCGTGGGTTGTGCCGCCACCACCAGTTCCGGCTGGCGCGACAGCTCGCGAGCGACAATCACCTTCTGCTGATTGCCTCCCGACAGCGAACTCGCGGCAACGTCCTCTCCGGGAGTGCGAATGTCGAATTGGTCTATTAGTCGCCTGGCTTCCTGCCTGATGGCTTCCCAGTCTAGCCTGGAGTTCTTGGCAAACGGCGGCCTGTAGTAGGTCTGAAGCACCATATTCTCAGCCACCGTGAAATCCAGCACCAAACCGTGCCGATGCCGGTCGGCGGGTATGTGCACAACGCCCGACTCGAACAGCTTTCTGGGCTCGCCGTTGGTAACGTCTCTACCTGCCAAAGTCACCTTGCCCGATTCCGCGCGCCTCATGCCCGTGATGGATTCCACCAGTTCGCTCTGGCCGTTGCCGTCCACCCCGGCGATGCCCACAATCTCGCCGCTCCTGACGGAAAGCGACACCCCGCGCAGAGCCGGGAGCCGTCTGGCATCGAGCACATTCAGATTCTCGATTGTGAGGACATCGTCGCCTAGGTGGGCAGGGCCCTTCTCCACTACCAACTCCACGTCTCTGCCTACCATCAGGGTTGCCAGCTCATCCACGCAGGTGGCCGAAGTGTCGAGGGTACCCACGACCCTGCCGCGCCTGATCACCGTAACATGATCAGATATCGCCATGACCTCTTTGAGCTTGTGCGTGATGAACACAATCGACTTGCCGCGGGCCGTGAGATTGCGCATGATCACGAAGAGCTCCGACACCTCTTGCGGAGTCAATACCGCGGTAGGCTCGTCCAGAACAAGTATGTCCGCCCCGCGCAGCAGCGCCTTGAGTATCTCCACTCGCTGCTGCATGCCTACAGAGATGTCCATAATCCGCGCAGTCGGGTCGACGGCCAGGCCGTACTGCTCCGACACTTCCTTCGCCTTGGCCACTGCAGCGTCCATATCCAGGAAAACGCCGCGCCGGCGCGGTTCGACGCCGAGAACCAGGTTCTCGGCTACCGTGAATTGCTGGATCAACATGAAGTGCTGGTGAACCATGCCGATGCCCAGACGAAGAGCATCGTTGGGCTCACGAATCCGCGCCTCCTGGCCGTTCACGCGAATAGTGCCCGAATCAGCCTGATACAGACCGTACAGGATCTTCATGAGCGTGGACTTGCCAGCTCCGTTTTCGCCCAGAAGAGCGTGTATCTCGCCCTTTTCGAGAGTGAAGTCAACCTCGTCATTGGCCAGGACCCCGGGAAACCGCTTGGTTATCCCGTTCATCTCCAAGACGGGGACCCGCTGGGACTCCGTCATTCCCGTCCCTCCACGCCAGTTCGGGCGCCAGAGCAAATGCCGGCGCCCGAACATCGATCTGATAAGAGCACCCGAGATTAAGACCCCGCTATTTCGAGTACAGCTTCTCGGCGTCCGCTTTGAACTCCGGCACGATGTACTCGCCCTTGCGGATCTTCTCCGCCCACTCAAGCGCCTTGGTGGTGGCCGCCTTGGACGCTCTGTTGGACGCCTCGGGGGCAAGGCCCACTCCGTCTTCCTTGATGCCCAGCACCACGGTGCGGCCGGTGAACTTGGGGTCGAGGAGCATCTTGGTGCCCTCGAATACGCCCACGTCGACGCGCTTGATCATGGAGTTCAGCACGTGGTTGGGGGCTACATGGTTCTGGTCGGAGTCAACGCCGATAGCCCACCTATCCTGCTCCACGGCCGCCTCGATGGTTCCAAGGCCCGTCTGGCCCGCGGCGTGGAATACCACATCGGCATTCTGCAGGTACATCTGCATCGTCACGATCTTGCCCTTGGCGGCATCGTTGAAAGTACCCGTGTAGTTGGTCAAGATCTTGATCTTGGGATTGGTCTTCCATACGCCCGCCTTGAAGCCGGCCTCAAACCGCTCGATGACGGGGAATTCCATGCCGCCCACAAATCCCACGATATTCGTCTTCGTGGTCAGCGCAGCCAGCACGCCCATGAGGAACGAACCCTCTTGCTCCTTGAAGAGCACACCCAGAACGTTCTTCATGACCGCATACTCTTCGTCGCTGTAACCATTGTCGATGATTCCGAACTTGGTGTTGGGAAACTGCTGGGAGACCTTCTTGATAGCATCCGCCATCATGAAGCCAATGCCCCAGATAACATCGTAGCCCTCCCTCGCAAGCCCGGCTAAGTTGGGTTCGTAGTCAGTCTGGTTGCGCGATTCGATATACGCGGTCTTGGCGCCCAGCTTCTCTTCCAGCATCAACCGTCCTCTGTTTGCCGCATCGTTGAACGATTGGTCGCCGAGCCCGCCAACGTCGAACACAATAGCTACTTTCAGAGGCGCGGCTGAGAACACCGGTACTACCAGCGCGAATAGCATTCCGATTGCGAGTGCCAGTGAGATAGTGCGCTTCATAAAACCATCCTCCCCATGTAGGTTCTTGGACGCATACAACTTCGATATTGGCTGACGAACTCCTTCCTGTGAATGAGCCAAGATTTCTCCCGCTCCAATCGTGCAGGAGCGGTCCTTGAGATGTCGAAGTGATAAGTGTCGATCTAGTACTCTTGTTTGGAGGTAGTGAGATGGCAGGCAGCCAGTACGAACAGGTACTCGCCAGGCT
>CAYYHF010000099.1:0-8767 GCA_964471415.1 uncultured Clostridia bacterium
AGGTTAAGCGCCCCGGCGCGGAGCCCAAACCCGCCTCCGGGGCGCCGGTCTACCTCACGAACTCCCCGTTCCGCTGCACCGTCCGCCCGTCCACCTGAATCTCGCCGCCCTGGCGCAGGTCGGCGATCATGTCCCAGTGAATGGCGGAGTCGTTCTCGCCTTTGGCCTCCGGATACGATTGCCCCAGCGCCAGGTGGATTGTCCCGCCGATCTTCTCGTCGAAGAGAATATCCCGGGTGAACTTGGCGATACCGCGATTTGTGCCGATCCCGAACTCGCCTATGCGGCGGGCGCCCGCGTCCGTGTCCAGCATCTTCAGGAGGAACTCCTCGTTTTTCGCGGCGCGCGCCTCGACCGCCTTCCCGCGGGAGAACGTGAGGCGTACCCCCTCCACCTCGCGGTCCATGTAGATCGCGGGGTAGCTGAAAGTCACGTAGCCTTCAGCCGAGTCTTCTACCGGAGAGTAGAACACCTCTCCGTCCGGCATGTTGTAATGCCCATCGCAGTTGACGCCGGGCCGGCCCTCGATGGAGAACGTCAAGTCCGTGCCCTCGCCGATCAGCCGAACCTGGCGCCCTCCGTCGAACAGCCTTTTGATCTCTTCCTGTTCGCGAGAGAGCGCAGCCCAGTCCACGTTGGTGGCGCCGTAGACAAAGTCTTCATACTCCTCAAGCGACATCTCGGCTTTCTGCGCCAGAGCGTGGCAGGGGAAGTTGCAGCCGCACCAACGCACACCGCTTTCATTGATCCAGTCGGAAACGGGCTTCATGGCCCGGCGTCTGGCGGCCTGCTTCGTGGGCTCCACGTTGGCCGTTTCGGCCAGGTTCTCCGGCGCTGATATGCTGATAAAGCATTGCGATGCCTTGCATTCATCCAAGTCTATGGGGAGCAGAGTTGCTATCTGCTCGTCCGAGGCTTCCTCAAAGAAGATACGCCTGGTTCCGGGCAGACTCACCTTGAGCCGCGGAAACCCGCCGCGCTGCAGAACCCGCCTGTACACCGCCTGCGCCAGCGGCGCGCCGGCGATGTCGACCGAGACCAAAACCACATCGCCTTTGCCTGCCCGCACTGAATAGTCAACTAGTATCTCTGCCAGCTTCTCAACTCTCGGGTCCATTGCAATGACCTCCCATCATAGTCGTCGCAGAGCATGTCGGCGCCTTCGCTCGGACACTTGGTCGAACAATCGCGCGATCCTGGATGTAGCATTAGGCTTCGCACTGCGAACCTCCTGCTTGGGCACGAGCTTTTCGTCGCATCGCGAATCGAATCGAGGCGATGGTTGTTCCCGCGCCTCACCTGCCTGGGTGTCACCTGCCTGGGTGATTGTGCCACACACGTTGAACCGGTATACTCAGTATAGTGGACATCGCATGCCGCGCCGTGGGTGATGGAACCGGTCGGGCCTGGGGGCCGACTGGTTGAAGTAGATAGACAATCCAACAGAGAAAGAAAGGGAAGCCCATGCAGCAACGTGAGCCCCAAGCGGAGCGCCGCGGCGAATACCGCGGTTTCGAGCTGGATTCGTTTCAGGTGGAGGCCATCCGGCATCTGGACGAAGGGCGTTCAGTGTTGGTGTCGGCGCCTACGGGGGTGGGCAAGACCCTCATCGCCGATTACCTGATCGAGAAGATGTTCAACGAGGGTCGGCGGGTCATCTACACCGCGCCCATCAAGGCCCTGAGCAACCAGAAGTTCAAGGAGTTCAAGCGACTTTTGGGCCCGGATAACGTAGGCATAGTCACAGGCGATGTGGTGATCAATTCTACGGCCCAGATCCTGATCATGACGACCGAGATATTCCGGAACATGCTTCATCTGAGCCCCGAGGCGCTTGACGGAGTGTCCCACATCGTATTCGACGAGATCCACTATCTGTCGGATGAGGAACGCGGCACGGTGTGGGAGGAGTCCATAATCTTCGCGCCTGAATCCATGCGCCTTCTGGGGCTTTCGGCCACAATACCCAACGCCGACGAATTGGCCTTCTGGATACAGGACATCAAGCGCCATGAAGTAGCCGTAGTTCGGCATTTCGAGCGCGTGGTGCCCTTACGTCACTTTGTGTATGAGCGCACCCGAGGCGCGTGCACTCTGGCTGAGCTCCGGGCCTTCAAGGCTAAACAGGATAAGGAAATCGCCGAATCGGACGAGCTGTGGGAGCCGGAGGGATCCAGATATGCCGCTACGACACACATCGACCTAGTCGATTATCTGTCCAAACAGCGTAAGCTGCCCTGCCTATATTTCGTGTTCAGCCGCAGGCAATGCGAGGAGAAAGCCGAGGAGCTGGGCCGATTGGTGAATTACCTGACGCCCGCCGAGCGCGACCAGGTGCTTGAGGCCTTCGACGATCGCATCGACGGCATGGGCATCGACTCCATGCCCAGCGTGAAGCGGATGCGCAAGATACTCCAGCGGGGGATAGCATACCACCATGCCGGGCTGCTCCCGGTGCTCAAGGAGATAGTGGAGGACCTGTTCGAACAGAAGACCATCCGCGTGCTCTACGCTACCGAGACCTTCGCCGTGGGGATCAACTTCCCCGTCAGGACCGTCTGTTTCGACTCCGTCCGCAAGTTCAACGGGGTGGATTTTCGCCCCATGACCGCTCAGGAATACTTTCAGATGGCAGGTCGCGCAGGCAGGCGTGGGATCGACACCGAGGGGTACGTCTATATCCTCACCGACCTTAACTACTTCCGCCCTGAGGAGTATCCCAGCACTGACCAGCGCAAGGTTGAGCCGCTGGTGAGTAGGTTTACCCTATCCTACAACACAATCGTTAACCTTGTGGCCACACGTTCGGCCGATGAGATCCACAAGGTGCTCAAGCAGAATTTCGCCAGCTACCAGACGAACGCGGAGCGACACGAGATAGAGGCGGACCTGGCCAGCGCGCGCGAGCTGGAATCGGAGGTAGTGAGCGGCGCGTGCGAGCATCTCAACAGGGCAGGGTGCCCCCTCTACGCCGGCGGGCTCAATGCCCGGGCCGCCGACCTCAGGCTCAAGCTAAAGCGGACCGCCCGGCGCAAGAGGACCAAAGAAAAACGCGCCAAGATCCGTTCGCAGCTGGACGCGGTCCGGGCCGAGCTGGGCTCGCTCGACACCAGAAAGTGCACTACGGCACAGAAGAGGGCGTGTCGCAAGCTGCTTGCCAGGCGCGGCGTGATCGTGGGACGGATGCAGAGCTTGTATGAGCGCATGCGCCGCTTAGGCAGCGAGGAGCGGTTCGTGCATGAATTTCGCCGTAAGCAGGCTCTTTTGGAGCGCCTAGGATACATGAAGGACGGCGAGCTTCTGGCGCGCGGCGAGATCGCGCGCGAGCTCCACACGCAGGAATTGCTCGTCACCGAGCTGATCTTCTCGGGGGTGTTCCACGAGTTCGACGAGGACCAGATAGCATCGCTGGCGGTGTGCATCGACTACGAGCCCCGCCGAGGCGAGTTTCCGGCTAAGTCAGTGCCGTTCGATGTAGACCGAATCCGGGAGATAGCCGCCCAGGTCGAGATGGTGGAGGAAAGCTACATCGGCGCCGGCACGGTGCGGTTCTTCACCGGCCTGGCCCCCTTGGCCTACCGGTGGAGCCAGGGCGCGGACTTCGCCGAAATGCTGCGCGGCTCGGCCTACGCCGAAGGAGATGTAGTCTCGGCCTTTAGGCGCAGCATCGATCTGCTCCGTCAGGTGCGCGCCGCATGCGCGGCCGATGCCTCTTTGGCCGACAAGATCTCCGGCGTCATGCGACGGATCGACCGCGATGTCGTCGAGGTAGTCCTGTAAGGCGATCAGACGCGTCCGGCGGCCAAAATGCGCTGAAGCGTGCGTTCCCTCAGTTCGCCTATAGCATCGAAATCGATGTTGGGGGTGTAGAACGATTCCAGGAAGTGATGGGCGCGGCGGGCTTCGCTCAGGAAGTGGACCGCCCTGGACATCGCTTCATGCATCAGCTTGCGGTCGTATTCTACGATGTCGCGATTGCGCGCGGCGATGGCGGGGTCCAGACACTGCTCCATGTCGATGATTACTTCCGCGGCGGCGTCATCGGGCGGAGCCTTCCATTCGTGCGGTTCCACCGATGTTATCATCGCAGCGCCGATGGACGGGATCACCAGGTGTTCCAATCTTGCCGGGTTCAGGGAGCAGTGGAACAGCTCCGCGTCCATGCCGCATTCCGCGGCGCGCGCCGCCACGCGGGATATCAGTGTGGACTTGCCGCAACCCGGACCTCCGCGCACCACATACCTCCGGCGGCAGCCGGATACGACTGTATCGAGGTGGTTCACGAAACCATCGGGGGTGATCGCCGATGCGAACAGGCGGCGCTGACCCCCGGGGCGGTGGGCGATGGGGGCGTCCCCGATGATCTGGTCCGCGACCGATTGGGCGACTTTGTTGGCCGGTCCTGCCATGAGCGCTTCGGCGTTGGCCTCGCTCCAGTCGTCCAGCACATCGCCGGCCGTGCGCAGAAAACGGTAGGCTCTTTCAAAGAGGCGAGATATGTCTTTGGTGCATGCGATGATCTCATCGCGCGATGCGCGAATCGCGGATTCGTTCCAGTAGTCTCCGAGGTAAAGTATCTCGTCTACAGCGCCGGGGAAACGGGGATCGACCGTGTGAGGCGCCGTGCCGTCGATCAGGGCAACACCGATATCGGGAAAGACTACCCCGTCCAGCGAATCTGGGTCGGACGAACAGTGGAAGAATTCGGCGCCCTGCCCCAGCCCGGTGAGGTGTTTGGCCATGTGTTTCATGAAAGTGGATTTGCCCACCCCCGGGCCGCCCTTGATCACGATCACCCGGGCGGCATCGGGGCCGATGATGTGGTTGTAGAACGAACGAAACCCCAGGGCGGTGTTCCCGCCGGCGAACATGTGTCTTGTGAGGGCTTGGGCGGTCCGGGCGTTCTCCGTCATCCTGTTACCTCCATGAGAGTCATAACGAAAGTCATCCTAACCAAAGTATGCGCCGAAGTCGCGCCGCGACACGACTGTCTTGTGACGGGCTTGAAGGAATCTGCATCGCATATGCGAAATACGGATCGAGGGAGGAAGGAGGCGTGTCCATGGACGATGGCAAGCAGACTCCAAAGCGGAGGGACCTGGCCGGCCCGATCATCCTGATCTGCGTGGGTGTGGCTCTGCTCCTTTGCACTACAGGAGTGGTTCCGTGGACCGTGTGGGCATCTGTTTGGCGATTCTGGCCGGTGCTGCTCATCATATGGGGCATCAGCGCCGTTTTCGGCCGAGAGAGCGCAGTGGGGCGGATTGTGTTGCCGGTCCTTCTGGCGCTGATCCTGATGTTCGCGATATCCGGTGTTGTAACGCAGTCTTGGTGGGAATGGGATCGGCCGGCCGAACGCGGCGAGGCTGTTCGGGACGGTTTGACCTACTCCAAGACTCACACGGTAAGGAGCGACCAGTTCTCTTGCAGCCAGGTCCGACTGAAGGTGGACGTAGGCGCCGGGCGGGTGTTCATCGGCACACAAAGCGGCGGCGACATACTCACCGCCATCGCAGAGTATTCACGCTCCTCCGGCGCCCCTAGGCTTGACACCTCGATGTCGGGCTCCGTCCTGAGCATAGACTACTTGACGGGACATGCGGGTTTCATGCCTTTCATCTTCGGGCGTCCCGATGAGCACCAACTCACTTTGGGCCGGCGCGATATCCCCACCCAGCTCGACCTGAAGGTCGGCGGCGGACGGCTCGACGCGGTGCTGTCTGGCCTCGGCATGACCGAGGCTTCTATCGAGGTCGGCGGGGGCACGGTCAAGATAGGATTTCCCGAAGCGCCTTCCCGCGGGCCGGCGGCGGGCGGCGACTGGGGAGCGCGCACACTCCGATTTCGGGTCGGAGCGGGCACAGCCGAGATAGTCGAGATCGGCAACACAGACGTGCAGCGCTTGTCGGGCAGCATCGGCTCGGGCACGGTGTATCTTGATTTCAGTGGGAAGCGGCTTGCGGGCGCGGTCACAGGCGAGATCAAGGTGGGCGCCGGCAAGCTTGAACTCTACATTCCAGCTGATATAGGTGTGAGACTCGACAGCAGTGTGGGCGTGGGCAGCCTGCGGGTGAACGGCCGGCAATACGGCCGGCGCGGGCTGAACGCCGACGAAACATGGGAATCGGCCAATTACTCGCAGGCCTCTGCCAGGCTGCACCTTTGTGTGGAGGCCGGGGCAGGCTCGATTGAGGTGACGCACGGCCATTGATATGGAGTTTTATGCGTAGACGCACCAGGCCTTTGGCTGCCCTGATCATGGCCACCGCAGGGTTTGCAGCCCTCGCTGTCTCCTTGGCCGGAGGCGGCGCTCTGGCCGCTCGAGCCCCGCGCGCGCTGGGCCAGGAGCCGGCCGATGCTGCGCGCGCCATGGCTCATATTGAGCATTTGGCCACGGCGATCCCGTCTCGGCCCGCCGGAACCGCCGGCGAGACGGCAGCGGCGGACTATGTCGCCAACTGCCTGTGGAGCTACGGCTACCGCGTGAGGAGGACTCCGTTTGCCAGAACTGTGGCCAACGGCGTGTGCATGTCGGAGAACGTGATAGCTGTGGCGCCGTTTCCGAAGCCGGGGGCGCAGACCATTCTGATAGCCGCATCGCTCGACAGCCCGATGCCCGACTCGCCCGGCGCCGACGACAACGCCAGCGGCATCGCGGCGATGTTGGAATGCGCCCGGATACTGGCCAACGTGGACGCCCGTTACAATCTGGCTTTCGCCGCGTTCGGCGCAAGCTACATGGGGCGCGCGGGGTCTAAGGCATTCGCAGAAGGCGCGGGCATGGCGGCAGACGGCTCGCCCGTAGCTGCCCAGGATGTGGCTATGGCCATAATCCTGGATTCAGTAGGACGCCCCGGACCGATCAGGTTGATCCCCTGGGGCGGGCCGCGGGCGCTGGCCCCATCGATCCTGGCGGGGCTGGTAGGCTCGGTGGGCGCAGTCCGGCCGTTCGATACCACAATCGCGCTTCTGCCTGAGGTGGCAGTCGACCATTCGCCCTTTCTGTTCGCCGGCATTCCCGCAGTGGCCATCACCACCGCCGATTCCCTGCCTTACCCCGAGACAGGCTCGCTTTCGCCCTTCTGGGACACAACGGATGCAGTGGACGCAGATTGTGTAGGCATGGCTGCCGATGCGGCAATAGCCGCGGCCAGATGGGTTTCGTCGCAGAGCCGAATCCCCAAGCCCACTTGGGCTTACCTTGCCTTCGGTGTTTTCGGACAGGTTCTGGCAGTGCCCTACATGGTAGCCGCGGTTCTTGCCGCAGTCGCGGCGATCCTGGGCCTGTTGTCCTTGGGGCCGGCCAAGCATGCGCTGTACGGCCGACTTACGCGAGTTCGCCCCGCAGGCTTCGTCCAGACCATTGCTGCGATACTTGCCGTGTACGCGATCCTCACGGCGGTTCTGTGGACATCTTTCATGCCATCGCGCATCTTGGGTGTGGTGCGAGGACTCGAACGACCGTGGAACGCGTATCCCATTCCATTTGCGGCGGCCGGCATCCTCTGCGCGGTTTTCTTCGCCGTTGCGGCCTTGACGCTGGCGGGCGCGCGCGTGCGAGAGGAGCTGCGGCTCCCGCTGCTTCAGGCGTCGATTCTGCTCCAGATAGCCTTGGTGTGTTTTGCGTTCGCAGCGGTGCGAACCGGGGCCTTCTTCCCGGCGCTGGGCCTGCTTCTGACCGTGGGGGCACTGGCCGTGCCGGACGGAGCGCTTCGGAAGTTTCTGGCGTGGCTCGCGCCTTTCCCTATAGCCTGGGTTGCCGTTCGGGCTGCCGTGGGCATGGCGCGACCCGCGTTGATCGGCGCTCTTGAGGTGCCGATCATTCTTTGCCTGCTCACAGCGGCGGCCGCGCTGCCATACTTGCTTGCTTTAATCGCATTGGCCCCCGCCGCGGGGCAGGAGCCGTCCTTTGCGCCGGGGGAGTTTGTGCCGGGAACAACGTTGCGCGAGTACGAAACTCATGGCGCCAGGGGCATGCCGGCGCACAGACGGCGCACCTCCTCTAGGGGCGCCGCCATGTTGGCCCTGGGCCTTCTGACCGTCATACTCACCGCCGGCCTTTTCGCAAAGCCCAGCTACGACCGGGAGTCGCCGCAGCACATCCGCGCGGTTCAGACCGGAGGTTCGATTGTATTCCAAAGCGATGACAACATACGCGGAGTATCCGTAATGAGCGAGCCGGAAGCTGAGGCGCATGCCGTGGTGGACATCGGTCGGACCGAACACGAATTGGCGATGGGGCTACCGGCGCCCGCCGCGGATCTGGCTGTGCAGGCATCGGGATCACTGCTTTCCATGTCGGTTTCGTCGGTCGAGCCCATTGCCTGGGTCGCTTTCGAGCTGGAGGGGCCTGCAGGGATGGAAGTCGCATCGTGCGACCGAAGCTACGTTGCGGAGAGGTCGGACGGATCGGTCAGGCTACGTACAGTACTGGCCGGCGAAGCTGGAAAGTACGAATCGGTTATGGAACTTTCTGTACCGCCTGGAACACAAGTTGCTGTTCATGCTGTGGGCAGCTTTCGCCGCGATCCCTCGGAGATCATGTTGCTGGGCGATGGAAAACGGTTCTACAAGGCAAATCGATTCTCTACATCGTCAATGGCGATCCACTTTTAAAGAATTGTTGACAAAATAATGCTTTACAACAGACGGAAGCGATGGTAATCTATGTGTAAGACTATTTGTTGGGAGGAGGTCGTCCATTTGGATGCCATCGCGCCGGAATCTACCATGTTATCAGGAGAGGACTCCTTCGCGCAGGTCGTGC
>CAYYHF010000100.1:0-6675 GCA_964471415.1 uncultured Clostridia bacterium
GTTCAGCTGAACGTGCGCGGCCACGACTTCACCCCTGATTGAATGGGGTTGCCCCACCACAAGAACATCATTCACAGCAGGATGCTGCCTTATGGCCTCCTCAACTTCGGCAGGGTACACTTTGTACCCTGCCGTGTTTATCACATCGCTCTTCCTGTCGAGAATCCGAAGATACCCGTGCTCATCGATCAGCCCGATATCTCCGGTGCATAGCCAACCGTTATGCAGGACTCGGCGAGTCTGCTCAGGGCGATTGTAGTAGCCCAGCATCACACCGGGGCTCAACACGCGCACTTCGCCTGCCTCGCCCCTGACGGCCTCATCGCCTGACTCATCCACAATTCGCACGGACACTCCGGGGATGGGCGGCCCAACAGCTCCAGGGATGACGTGATCGCCTGCCCGGGTGGCGGTAACCACCGGAGAGGCCTCTGTGAGCCCGTATCCCTCGGCTATCTCAATGCCAAACCGCCGCTTGAAAGCGTAGAAAACTTGCTTGGGAAGAGCCGCGCCTCCCGATATGCACATTCTCAGACTGCGCAAGTCATCGCGGCCGATGCTCTCGCACTCCGCCATAGCCGCGAACATGGCCGGCACTGCGGCCCATACTGTCGCGCCCGCGCTGCGAATACGCCTGGCAATGCCTGACGGCATGAATTGGGCTGAAAGCACGATCTTGCCGCCGGTCGCAATTGGCATGTTCATCGACACAGTAGCGCCGAATGAATGGTATAAGGGAAGGGTGCAGAGATGGACGTCTTCTGGATGCGCAGACGCGACCTCCCCCATAGCCTCAGCATTGCGGACCAAGCCCTCGCCTGAAAGCATGGCTCCCCTGGGTTCTCCAGTGGTACCCGATGTGTACAGAATGACTGTTGCGCCGCTCTCAGTCGCGACCGCATCGGCCTCACTCATCGTGCCGCCCGCTCCGTCACCAGCCAATTCACCGAAGCTAAGAGCAGTGCCGTTAACTCGCACTGCCGTACCCGCCTCTCTGATCATCGCAGTTGCCCCCGAGTCCCGCGCAATGCGCTCAATCTCTGTCGCGCGCAGACGCGGATTAACTGGAACAGCGATGGCTCCAGATGCAATGACTGAGTAGTAGGCTTGCACGAAGCCTAGCCCATTGGGCAGACACACCAGCACTCTGTGTTTGGGCGCAACCCCCGCGCCATGCAGCTGAACGGCTCCTCTGGAGGCAGCCAGCGCCAACTCGGCATAGGTGAGGGATCCACCGGCCAAGTCCACTACAGCAGTATCCAGTGGGCGCTGCCGCGCCTGCCTCCAAAGGTTGTATATCAGACCCATGCCGATACTCCCCGCCAAGTCGACTGTGGGCAGCTTCCCGGTACAGCAAGACCTCGCACCACAAACCAAGTGCGAGGCCCTCAAAAGCTCACATGCCAGCTAGGAGTCCGCGGCGATGCGATGCTCACACCAACGCGAACAAGACCGAGACCAGCAGGAAGGCAGCGGCAACCCAAGTGGTCGCCTTCTCTAGGAAAGCTTCGAGACCCTTGTTCTTGGTAAAGAAGAGCTGCCCGCCTCCGCCTATAACGCCGAGGCCCTCGCCCTTGCTCTGCTGCAGAACGACCATGACTATAAGCGCGATGGAGAGCACAAACTCAAGGACTATCAAAATCGTGCTGATCACTGCAGGAACCCCCTATGCATCGCGATGCCGCGCAACACTGGGGATAATTCTATCACACGCCGGGGTCATTGACAACTCATCCTGACCGCTCGCCATCAACCGCTTACGCCTGCGACATCAGCTCCAGCGATTCCATCACCTTCTGTATCTGGGCGCACTCCGCTTGGGTAGCTTCAACAAGCGGCGGTCGCAAGGGCCCCACATCCAACCCGGCCAAGGTTACCGCCGCCTTGATGGGTATGGGGTTTGTGGCGACGAAGATCACCTTGAAAAGGGGCAACAGGCGCCTATGCAGTTCACCCGCTCTGGCCGTGTCGCCCGCTAAGAACGCGGCGATCATCTCCTGAATCTGCACGCCGGCTACATGCGAGGCTACGCTTACGATGCCGTCTCCGCCCACTGCCATGATGGGTATGGTCATGTTGTCGTCGCCGCTGTAGATTACGAACTCATCAGGCGCTTTGGAGCGTATCTCGGCCACCTGGTCCAGCATCCCCGAAGCTTCCTTAACAGCCACTATGTTCTCAAAATCCCGGGCCAGCCGAGCCATGGTATCAGCGGCCAGATTCACAGAAGTGCGCCCGGGCACGTTATATACCAGCAGGGCCAGGTCAGTGGACTCGGCTATCGCGGCGAAGTGCCGGTACAGCCCGGCCTGTGGGGGCTTATTGTAGTATGGCGCCACCAACATGGCGCCGTGCACCCCAACACGCTCGGCATCGCGCGTCATCTCCACACTGGCGCTGGTATCGTTGGAGCCCGTCCCGGCGAAGACCACCGCCTCATCGCCCACTTCGTCCAACACAGCCTGGAAAAGCTTGAGCTTCTCATCATGGCTGAGGGTAGGCGATTCTCCTGTCGTTCCGGCGACAACGAGCCCGTCCGATCCGTTCTTCACAAGCCGCCTCGCGAGGGCGCGAGCCTTCCCGTAGTCAACCGACATGTCCGCCGCAAACGGCGTAACCATGGCTGTGAGCACCCGGGCCAGCCTGCCGTGTCTTGTCAATGCGTTGACTGTGCCCACTATATCCACCTCCCAAATCGCGATGCGAGTTCGCGAGATCAACGAAAAAGACCGGCCCCGCCGGCCCTATCTACCCAGCTCAAACTGTGAATGAAGCGCCCGCGCCGCGCGCTCCATATCGGTCTCCGCCACGAGACAAGATATAGAATAGTGCGAGTCGGAAGTCTGAAGCACGCGGACGCCCACACTATGCAGAGCCTGCACGACCTTGGCCATGACGCCTGGAACACCACGCATTCCTTCGCCCACCACCGACACCTTGGCGCACCCGGCGGCGGCCTCGGCGTGGATTCCCAGTCGCTCCATGGTGTCTACGGCCTCGTCGGCGTCTCTGGACGCTACGATGAAGGCTATTCTATCGGGAAAGACGTTGATCATATCCACCGATATCCGCTGGTCGGCCAAAGTGGAGAATACCCCGAGCACCGAGCCGGTATCGCCGTAGGCGCCGCCGCCTAGCACCAACTGAGTCCGTTCGCCGACTGTGGTGACAGCCGATACCACGCGCGGCGGGGCAAACGTTGCCGCTGCCGCGCGCGCCATGTCAGCCACCAAAGTACCCGCCGAGTCCGAGAATGTGCTCTTGATGGCCAGCGGTATCCGAGAGTGCATCGCGATCTCCACCGCCCTGGGATTCACGACCTTAGCCCCCTGGTTGGCCATCTCTATGAGGTCAGTGTAGGACATAGTGTCCTGGAATCTGGCCTCAGGCACTACGCGGGGGTCGGCAGTCATTATGCCCTCTACATCGGTGTATATCTCCACTACTTCAGCGCCGAGCGCCGCGCCCAAGGCGGCGGCGGTCGTGTCGCTGCCGCCGCGGCCTAACGTTGTCACATCGCCCGCCTCGGTCGCTCCCTGAAAGCCAGCGACCACTGCCACCCTGCCGTCCTGCAAAACCTCCAGAATCCGCCGGGGCTCTATCTTGGCAATCCGAGCGTCTGTGAAGTTGGCATCGGTGGTGATGCCTGCCTGCGAACCTGTGAGCGATGCAGCCGGACACCCCACCGCCTCCAGCGCGGCCGCAACCACCACTGTGGATATGATCTCGCCGCAGGCAGCGATCGCATCCCGCTCCCTTGCGGGAAGTGTCTTGCATAGCGATCCGGCCAAATCCAGCAGGGTATCGGTGGCGTAGGGCGCGGGCTTGCGGCCCATGGCCGACACGACAACTACCACGTCCTTGCCGTCCCGCCTCGCCTCGACTATCTTCGCAACCACCCTCGCGCGCGACTCCTCGCTCGCGACCGAGGTCCCGCCGAACTTCTGAACCACAATACCCATGCTTGCTGCCTCCCCTACATGTAGAGCGCCGCGGCGATCTGAACCGCGTTGGACGCCGCGCCCTTTCTAAGCTGGTCTCCGACTACCCAAAGCCACATCGCGTTGGGCGCGGATGGATCCTCGCGCAGCCGCCCCACTTCGATATCGTCAGTGCCTGAAGTATGAATGGGCATTGGATAGGAGTAACTCGCCGTATCGTCGACGACCTTGACACCCGGAGCGTTCGACAGAACCTCCCGCGCCTCTTCGATCGAAGCATGTTCGCGAGTCTGCAAGTTTATGGACTCGGAGTGTGAGCGATACACCGGCACGCGAACTGTAGTCGCGCTTATGCGAAGGGTGGGATCGCCCAGTATCTTGCGGATCTCATCGGTCATCTTGTGCTCTTCGCGCGTATAGCCATCGGGACTGAACGAATCAACGTGCGGGATCACGTTGAAGGCGATCTGATGATGCACCTCGGCCGACTTGAATGGCAAGACCGATGGCTCAGGATCCCTGCCGGCCAGCACGGCGCGGCTCTCCTCTGTGAGCGCCTCCATGGCCTCATGCCCCGCGCCTGAAACTGCCTGATAGGTGGAGACGATCATGCGCTCCATTCCCCAGCGGCGGCAGATCGGCGCCACCGGCACGATGGCGATAATGGTAGAGCAATTGGGATTGGCGATGATTCCCTTATGGTGATGAGCCGCCTCAATGTTGACTTCCGGCACCACCAGAGGAACGTCTGGGCGCATCCGAAACGCGCTGGAATTGTCGATCACCAACGCGCCGCGGCGCGCGGCCTCCGGCGCCAGTTCCAGACTGACGCTGCCCCCGGCCGCAAAGAACGCTACATCTATGCCATCGAAAAGCGCGGGCTTGGCTTCGCGAACCTGGATCTCGCCGCGGGGTGTAGACAACACCCGTCCGGCTGATCTTTCCGAGGACGCCAAGACAAGATCATCCACCGGCAGTCCCAGATCGAAAATGGCAGAGATCATCTCCTGCCCCACGGCGCCCGTTGCGCCGACCACTGCTACATTGAGCATCGCATATCAACTCCTCTACATCACCCGAGATTAAAATACGTATATTGGCTGTAATCGACCGCATTCCTGCTTGATGCTCGTCAATCTTTCCACTTCTCGATCAAGAGGGGTTGCGCCTGCTTCCCCGCCATGGCCTGCTCTATCGTCCTCTCTGTATCAGACATGCGGGCTACCAAAGATGTGGGCTTGCCGGCGGGGTCGTCTTGTCCGTATGGAATAAAATACACATTCTTGCGTGCCAGCAGAGATGCTATGTTACGCGCCGATCCCGACAACCCATCGTTAGTGGCTATGCCGATCACCAGCGGTCTGCCATTACGCAGCTGCGCTTTGGCAGCCATCAGTACCGGAGTGTCTGTAATACCAAGCGCCAACTTAGACAGGGTGTTACCAGTGCAGGGCGCGATAACCAGGCAGTCCAGGAGGCCCTTGGGACCGATAGGCTCAGCCTTGGCAATAGTATCTACTACTTCGACGCCGGTGATATCCTCCAACGTCTGCCGGATATCCGCTGCCCGACCGAAACGCGTGTCCGTGTGAGCCACCGCATACGAGAGTATCGGAACTACCTTAGCTCCCCGCTCGATCAGCGCTTCAACCTGGGGAAGCACCTCCGGAATCGTGCAGTGCGAACCAGTCAGAGCCACCCCGATCGTTTTGCCCTCGAGGCTCATCGTGCGACACCTCCCATGCAGTATATGGCGGAAGTCACACGGGGGTGTCGCTACATCCGATCTGCCGGGTCGCCGATGCGCCGATCAATCCAGCAGCGGATCAAGACCTATCACTACGCGGTCAAGGTTCGCGACTTTCCTTATAGCCAGGAGCACTCCGGGCATGAACGAATCCCGGCCCAACGAGTCATGGCGTATCGTGAGGGTCTGCCCGGCGCCGCCGAATATCACTTCCTGGTGAGCGACTAGGCCCGGCAGGCGAACCGAGTGAATGGGCACTCCCTCGATCTCCGTCCCTCGGCTTGCCGAGCTCACCAGGCGGATTCCCGCGCTCGCCACGCCTCCCGCGCTCCCCGGACCTTTCGGGGCGCGCAGATGCCCTACGGCATCACCTCGGCCGGAT
Source organism: uncultured Clostridia bacterium (assembly GCA_964471415.1). Classification (GTDB taxonomy): domain Bacteria; phylum Bacillota; class DTU025; order DTU025; family DTU025; genus UBA5389. The sequence continues at coordinate 6,071 of CAYYHF010000100.1, forward strand.
GCCACCTCATGAGCTGTGGCCTTGGCTGTTCCGGAAGGGAAATCCACTTTGCCATCGTGATGAAGCTCCACGATCTCGCATGCCGGAAGGTACTGCGCGGCCATCCGCGCGAAACGCATCATCAAGACTGCGCCCAGCGCGAAGTTGGGTACTATGGCGCCTCCTACGTGGTGCAGAGCGGCCCTGTTCAGTATGTCCTCGACCACATCGGGCTGCATCCCAGACGTTCCCACTACGAAGCGCACTCCGTGATCGATGGCAGTCATGATGCTCGCCTGTGCAGCCTGGGCTATGGTGAAGTCCACCATAACATCGGGCGCCGCGTCTCGCAGCGCTGTTTCGAGATCGGACCGGATAGGAATGCCGATAGGCCCTATGCCCGCAACCACTCCCACATCCTGGCCTGCCTCGGCGAGGTCCACTGCGCCCACGAGTCTCATCCCATCAGCGCCGCATACCGACCTCACCACTTCGCGGCCCATCCGCCCGGCGGCTCCCGCTACCAGCACTCCGATTACTGCATCCATCACTACGCGCCTCCTGTTGCATTGTTCAGACTTCGCCGCGCATTCCACATTCCATTGCCCTATGGCAACTCACCCGCG
>CAYYHF010000100.1:6775-8753 GCA_964471415.1 uncultured Clostridia bacterium
CCGCGAATCGGACAACTGCGACCGGCGGCGATGGCCCTGCCCGCGCCCATCGCCGCCGATACTGCAATCACAAGCTCCCGAGCATTTCGGCGTCAGTGCGTCTCCACGTCCGAAGCGCCGAAGTCACGCATGCTGCGCGCCGCTATGTCCACCTTGTCCGATTCCGTATCGACCACAGCCAGGATCTTGCCCTCTCGCACCTTACCCTCATAGAACTGGCTTCTTTCTTGGGGTATCCCCATATCCACCAGCCCGCCCACAAGGCCGCCGCCCACGGCGCCGGTAAGTGTGGCGGCAAGAGGTCCGGCAGCTACAATCGGCCCAATCCCGGGAATGGTAAGGGCGCCCAGCCCAGCCAGTAAACCCGCGACTCCGCCGAGAACTCCCCCGGTGGTGGTGCCCATGGCTAAGCTGCCGCCGGCGCCCATCGCGCCGCCGCCTTGGCCGGGGCCGCCGCGTCCACGTTCCTGACCCTGCCCATCGCCCTTGGCCACCAAAGATATGCGGTTGTGATCGAAACCTGAGTTGCGCAGTTGCCGAATGCAGGACTCAGCGGAATCGCGCGACGAGAAAGTACCTATTACCTTCGACATGACTCGACCTCCTTAGAAGCTGGAAACCTTGGACACTGCAGCTAGTGTACCCAGGAGGCCCGAGTTAATTCCGGCCCGCTCAGTCGCGCCCAGGCTCGCCCACCTCATCCTTGACCTTCATGAACTCAACGATCAGCCTGTCCAACCTGTCGGATACTGCGTGTGTACTCTCCTCGGTAGGAGACGATGCCTCACGCAGCACCGATTGGCGCAGTTCCTCTCGAAGCGCCTCAATCTCCTGCTTAAGTTGTGCGATTCTCTCATCGATGGCCTCAGACACCACACGACCCCTCCCCGCTCAACACGCCTGTGCTTCCGAATCCGCCCTCACCGCGCGATGTTGCATCCAGGCGATCAACGTCTACCAGCTCGGCCCTGACAACAGGCGTGATCACAAGCTGCGCTATCCTGTCGCCGTGACTGATAGTATACGGTTCAGAGCCCAGATTTATCAGGATCACACATATTTCGCCCCGGTAATCCGAATCGATCGTGCCCGGCGTGTTCAAGACGGTGATACCATGCCTGGCCGCCAGCCCGCTTCGCGGACGCACCTGCCCTTCAAAGCCCGGCGGGATCGCGATTCGCAATCCGGTGGGCACCAACGCCCGCTGACCAGGAGCAAGCTGGATATCCCTCGCCAGGCAGGCCGCTATGTCAAAACCGGACGCGTGTTCGCTCATGTAGCGCGGCATACCAGGACAGGGCGAACCCTCCGCACCGCGTAACACCGCGACTCGTATGCCCAAGTCGCGATGTCCATCGCGCCCGCCGCCGCACTTGCCGCTTGCATCCGCCGTCATATCGCGCCCACCTTCCATGCCGTGACCCGACTTGCCGGGTCGGCCGTTGTACTTAGCTGTTTATTCGCCCATATACGTCGAAGTCCTGCGAATCCAGACGAAATACTGCACTGCTTGCACCGCGAGGGATTGATTCCCATTCGTCCCCCTATTTGCTTGAAGGTGAACGGCGGGCGACAGCGAAATTCACTCTCAGCTGCGCTGCGGCACACGTATCATCATCTGGGACACTGCGGAAGGGAGGGCACCTAGTGCAGCCGAACACGACAGTCACAACCTTGGTCGTTCTACTGTACATTGCAAGCTCCATTGCTGGCATGCGCTCAAGTAAGCCGGTCGCCCAGGCGCCCGCGACTCCCGGTGTCCACGAAACAGTACCCACCCCCCAAATACAGAACAATACACCTAGGGATCTTGCAGGCCGCAGCGCAGCCGTATCCGACACCGCCAACGTACGCTCCGGCCCCGGCACCCAGTACTCCAAGACCGGCACTCTCGCCAAGAACACCCATGTTAGGCTTGTGGGAGAAGTGAACGGCTGGTATCAGGTGTCCTTGCCGCGAGGAAGTTACGGGTGGATAG
>CAYYHF010000101.1:0-8455 GCA_964471415.1 uncultured Clostridia bacterium
CAACCTCGACGAGGTCATCCGCATCGTCCGCGAAGAACATGAATGAGGAGACTGCCAGGATTCTCCCTTGACCCAAGCTATACTCCAGGATCTCGGGGGTGTTGTGATCGATGTGTATAAAGTTTTTCCTGACAGCCACAACGCGGCCGCGGGTTGGATAACGCCCGACATATCCCGCTCTGCAGTAGTGCTTGCCCAACGCCGACTGCCATGTGTAGACACATGAGTCCAAGCCCCGGAAAAGAGGGTGCTCAAAAGCGCATTGGAAGCCCTTATTCCGAATGAAGTCCCACTTCCAGTTGGACTTCTCATCCGTGTCCCAAGCGCCCGAATAGACTTCATCGAACGGTTTCGATTCGACGCCCAGCGAGTGTAGGAGCGGACAGGCCAAAAGCGACAGCAGAAGTCCCCCGCCGCCCTCAAGGTAATCCAGTAACCTGTCGCGCGTATCTGAACGGTCCGACAGCGGGACGTCCTTCGCCGCATGCCACCAGAGCACAGCGAACCTGCTCAGGTCCTCATCTGCCAGGGCCTCCGCTGCAACCTGCTGGACAGCCGGGAACCTTTCCAGCGCCGCCCTGACCTCGTCTGATCCCTCACCTACAACGAAGCCGATGCTCACGTCCGAACTCGCCAAGGTCTACATCCCCCCACCCGCTATGACCAGCCTCGGCAGGTCATAGCGATCCCAAGCGAATTCATTGCCGTCCACAAGGATGCGGTAGGGTTTCTCCATTGACGTATCGCAGCGCACTTCGATGCTGCGGCCCCGGAACATGAAGTTGGCAAGTTCGAACCGGTCGACATCAAACGGCAACGGCGAGAACCACAACGACCCGTCAGCCGCCGGCCTGAGCCCCACGACATATTTGAGAATCAGATCGACCACCCATGAATGCTGGTAGTCATCGACTCCCCGATAGTAGCATTCCTGCCCGGAAAAGGGGTTGTAATGCTCAAAGCAATTGGGCCTTCCCGGGTCGCCGTCAAAGAACATCATCTTGATGAAGCGTTCGATGAAGGATACGGCCGCCGCCTGTAGCTCAGAATCACCCAGCCTCTCCGATGCCACAGCCAGTGCTTCAGCTATATGGCTGTTGGTCATCGGCCACACCCGGCCGTTCCATGGGCAGTTGTGCCTCTTGCCTTTCCATTCGGCAAATTCGCTTGACAGAGAGTCCTCTAGGCTGAGCGAAGGCGCTGGGAAAGGAGTCCAGAACTTCCTGGGGTCCAGCAGGTTCTTCTTTATGCCGGCCAGGTTCCCTTCATCCACGATATCGGTAAAGTAGGGATAGAAGCAGGTCGCCGCCGCCACCTTCGTCCGCGACATCGAGGTGGGATCCACATCGTAGAACATCTCGTCCTCCGGATCCCACATGATATCGCGTACAGCGTTCCTGACCCGCAGGCTCTCGCTCTCCCACTGCTCGGCGAGATCCCGGTCTCCCAGCATCAGCGCGATCTGCGACAAGGCCTTTTTGATGCAGTAGACGTAGACGGTCACATCGACGCCCTTCAGACGAAACTGCTGGCCCATGCTGCCTCCATCTTTGTCGGCATCGCAATAGACAGAAGTGTACCTGCTCGAAAACTCCTGCCCCGTCTCGTAGTGGTTCACAATATCGTAGAGGCCCGATCTCTCGCGGTCCCTCTCCCTATCCAAATAGCGAACGTAGCGGCTGAGAATCGAGTAGCTGTCCTGCATGAACCGGCGGTCCGGGTGCACGCTCTCTACATCCAGGGCAGCGGTTCCCCAGTCCGCATGGTAGAAGAACGTGGTGGGCGCCATCTGGGTGGGAAGCAGATGACCGCGGAAACTACCCTCTTCGCTCTGGTGTTCGCCAAAATTGCGCAGGCATCCGTGCGCCAGCATCGCATCGCGCATCCACCTCGTCTCCCGCATATGGCACTGAGCACTGTAGCTGATGGGTATGTGGAAATAGTCGACTCCCTCGCATACCGCAGGATGCGGGTAGCTGTACCGGCCTCCTCTTACGGTCATCAGCCGCAGACCATACCAACGATACCAGTAGTACTTCTGAATGTAGGGATCCGAGATCGTAAGCCTCGGGAGTTCGTCGAAGTAGTTTCTCCATTCCGCCTCGCTCTGCGCAATCGCATCGGTCGAGCCGTCGAGCACAGCGTGGAGCGCCTTGGTAGCCTCGTCCATATCGGCGCATACCGCAGCCGCGATACAGACTGAAACCTTCTCTCCCGCCCGCAGTCGCAGGCGTCCGTGAACGCCAATGTAGTGCAGTGCAGCACCGCCCAAGCTGTCCAGCCGCATCTCGTCCGGCAGCCGTCCGAGCCTTCTCATCCTTTCGTAGAACGGAGTCAGTCGCCACCTCGGGTGATTGGCCGTTCTCTCGCCGGGTAGGACGGCCTTGGAGACGATCTCCATGCCCGGACCGATGCTGCCCAGGCCCAAGCTGACGCCGGCGCAAAACAGGTTCGCACCTCTGCGGCCTAGCCGCGCCTGGAGCTCAAAGCACAGCCCCTTCTCGATTGGAGACACTTGCGTAACAGCCCTGTCGCCCTCGGGAATAGTCTCTTGGGCACTCCAAGACACCAGGCTGATGATACGATCCTCATCTCTCACGTTGGCGACCGTCACCCGGCAGGCTAGGACTCCCGAACCCAGGACGGCCTTTTCTTCCAGAACGTCCAGTCCGTCAGCTGCAAACCGCTGCGACAGCACAGCCGGATTCCATGTTCTCCCGCAAGATCGAAGCTCGATATCGCGATACTCCTCATCCAGAAGAGTGTAGGTGAACACCGGTTCGATGGAGCAATTGTAGAGATTGGCTTTGTCCCAGAAGCCCGGTTTGTCCAGATGGAGCGGGAAAGTGGGCGCCCATATCAGCTCGCCTCCCCCTCCGAGATACCACTTGTCGGTCCGCTCCAGGTAGCTCAGAATGTCCACTGTGCTTCCCTCCGTCACTTGCTAACGTTGGCCGCCGGTCAGATCTATCCCCTCGATCATCGACCTCTGAGCCAAGAAGAAGGCCACCAGCACCGGTAGGGCCACCACAGTCGCAGCCGCCATTTGATACGGAAGGTTGGAGCTGTACTGAGAGCTGAACATGGAGACGCCTATCTCCACCGTCCGCATCTTGAGCGACCTGGTGACGATGAGCGGCCACTGGAATGCCTTCCACGAGCCCATGAACGTGAACACCATCACAGTCATGAGCGCAGGTTTGGACAGCGGCAGGATGATCCGCGAGTAGATAGTGAACTCCGAGGCGCCGTCAAGGCGGGCCGAATCCTCAACGCTCTCGGGAATAGTCATCATATACTGGCGAAGTAGGAACATGCCCCAAATGTTGCCGAGAGACGGCACGATCAGGGCGTAGAAAGTGTCGACCCACCCCATGGAGTGCAGGATCAGAAACCCAGGTATCAGCGTGACTACGCCAGGTAACATCATGAAAATCAGATAGAACTTGAAGAGGCCATCGCGTCCGGGGAACTTGAGACGAGAAAAGGCGTATGCCCCCGTAGAGATCACGAAGAGCTGTCCGACCATGATGCACACTGTCATGACTGCGGAGTTCAGGAAGAATCTGCCGAAAGGCAGAGCCTTCATTGCGTTCGAGTAATTGTCCCACTGCGGATCTGACGGGATCAGACGCGGCGGGTACTGAAACGCCTCAAACTGCGTCATCAACGACACCGACACCATCCAAAGGAACGGAATGAGGCAGCTCACCCCCAGCACAACCATGAGGAAGAGAGCCACCGCTTTGCCTGCGATCTCCGGCGCCTTGCTCCCAGGCACCTGATTCACCGTCATCGCACCTCCTCAGCCTGGCTACACATACCTGATCTCCTTGGCCATCAGTCTGAACTGAATCGCAGTGAACGCCAAGATTATGGCAAAAAGCACCCAAGCCTGCGCAGATGCGTAACCCATCCTCATATCCACCCACGCGGTCTGGTAAATTCGGTACACAACCACATCGGTACTTCGCAACGGTCCTCCACCTGTAAGCACGAAGACAGGTGTGAACACCTGAAAGGAGCCTATGACCGAAGTGACCAGAATGAAGAACGTAGTAGGCTTCAACAGCGGCAGAGTGATGTGCATGAACTTGCCGAACGCGCCCGCGCCGTCCAAGCTGGCGGCTTCGTAGTATTCTGACGGGATGCCCTGTAGTCCGGCGAGAAATATGAGCATATTCTGCCCCATGTTCTGCCATACGGTCATGATGATCAGCGACAGCATGGCCCAGCCCGGCCTGGTCAGCCAAGGATATGGGCCCAAGCCGACCCAACCCAGTAAGTAATTGAACAGCCCGAACTCGGGGTTGTACATCCACTTCCACATAATAGACGTCACTACGCTCGAAGTGATCGCAGGTAGGTAGTATACGGCCCTCCACACTGTGATCCCTCGGACCTGACGGTTGAGCGCCAGAGCGATCGCCATGGATAGAGCCATACCGAACGGAATGTGTAGCAGGTACACCACCGTGTTCTTCATCGCATTCCAGTAGATGTGATCCCGGAGTACCTCCCGAAAGTTGGCAAATCCCACGAAGGGTCTTGCCGGCGTAACAATACTCCAGCTGTGAAAGGCCAGGTAGAGAGCAAATACCAGCGGCAACAGCCCCCACCAGATCAGGTGGATCAAAGACGGCGCTACGAAACTGTAGCCCACGAATGTGTTCCTCAGCAGAGATCCCCTCTCGGTGTTGGTTATCACAAAGAGGCACACGCCGCACGCTGCGATCGCGATGGCGGCCATAGCCAGCACGGCGAATTTGTAGCCTGTAATGCGGTTCTGGCACACACTGCTGTCCACAGTCAGCAGAATCCACCCCGCCAGTCCGGAGTCATCTCTGAGAGCCACGGCAGTCGCCTGGTTGGTCGCCCCCCGCACCTTTACCGCGGACGCCGCGACATCTGATGTGTCCAGCTCCCCGAAAAGCGCGGACGGCGCATCGATTCCCTCCTGGTCGGCTTCGGAAAGCGTGGAAGCCACAACTGACGCGTTGGACCGGAATACGGTAACATCGGCCGCGCTGAGTCTGCCGATCCTCTCCAACATCGCGTCCACATCTGCGCCGACAGGGCCACCCTCCAATATGGTTTTCGTCAATAGCCGGCACGCCTCTCGACCCTCGTCTTTCACGATGGCGCCCGCCGCCAGCGATGCCATGCCGTTGAGCTCTTGCACAACATTGGGAACCAATGTTCCCGAAAACACCAGTATCACTAGAACGAACGGCAGCAACGAGCAAGCAACAACTGCAAACAGTCTTCTTCGCCGGTCTGCATTGGGCTTGGGACACGCGTGCCACGGGCATTCTGCCGCTTTGCTCCCGGCGGTCAAGCATCGCTGCTTGTCGCGGACAGCCCACGCAAGTCCGGCCGCGAGCATAACGAGCGATGCCGCCGCGGCCGACCAGTAGATCAGCCTGCTCCGCGCAGTCGCCTGTGCTGCTTCTTCCCGGCGAGCCAACACGCCTACATACCCCTTTATGTCCCATTCGTCAAAATCAAGGACGGGTATCGCACCGGCAAGGTATGGCGCACCTTCCCGTTCGATCTGTGTGACATCGGCATCAAGCTTGTGAGTCACACTGTCAAGGAAATCATCTGGAAGCGCCAGGCCGTTGCGAATGAAGTCGGGGTTGGAGCACGCCACGATCTCATCGCCCATCAGCAGCATGATGTCCCTGCCTGTTGCGGACGACATAGTGGCGATGTATCGCTCGCCGAAATCGGCGCATACAACCAAAGCCCATGCCTGGCCGTCCCATGCGGAAAACGGCGATGCAGCAACCAACAGCGTTCTGTTTTCTGCGCGCACGGAGTCGGAGACAGATCGACCGTCCAGCGCTGTCTGGAGCATCACATCATCGCAGAAGTCGCTGTAAGCGCCGGCGTGTTGCGGCCCGTACAACCAGATCGTCTCGCCGTTTTCGGAGACCGCGTAAACCATTCTTGCGCCTGCCGAGGCCCCAGTCAAGCCGGCCAGGTCGGCCAGATCTGCAAGCAAGACAGGCTCCGCCCCTCTGAATCCAGCCGCTAGCCTGGCAGTCTCGGCCTCAAGCTCATGCTTGCAGTCGAGGTAGTAACCCTTGGCAATATCAGTGAGTCTGACGACCGCTCCTCGATACGCGTCAAGTACGACCCGAGATGTGTACCAATCCACCACGACTAAGCAGAGAAGCACGCTGACTGCTGCCAGCACCGCGGCTATGATGAGCCTTCTGTGCATTGCAATCGCCCTCACATGCAACTAAAGTAGTCACCGCAACATAGCTGAATCGCGTGGTCGCTGCCCCTTCAAGAGGCAGCGACCTCTCCTCCCTACTCGGACCCGACAGCCTTACTTCCGTTTTGCTATCTCGCCGTCGATGGTCTTGGCAGCCCAGTCCAGAGCGTCCTTCACGCTCATCCCGCCCACAATGACCTTCTGCAACGCCTCATCCATAGTGTCCTCGATCAGAGGCCTGTAGTGACGGGTCTCGGCGCCAAGCGATGGGCGACCCTCAGGCACAATGTCCAGGAAGAGGGCCTCGACATCGTTCTTCTTCGCGATTTCCTCAGCTACTTGCCTATTAGCAGAAATCGCCAAACCATCGGCGCAACGAACCCTCTGAGCATAGGGACTGGACAGCCACGCAGCCAGTTGAACCGCAAGTCGCTGGTTCTTCACGTTCTTGGGGACTGCCCAACCAGATGCATACAGCACGGTCGCGTTCTTCGCGCCTGGGGCATGCGGAAGCCTGGTTATTCCTATGTTGAGCTTGGCGCCCTTTTCTATCTGCGCATTGATGGACGGCAGCCACCAGTGCCCGCTGTTGGCCATGGCGATCCTGCCGGTGTAGAACATGGATGCACCCCCGCCGAAGGCCTCCTGAACCACAGACGATGGCGAGCAGCCCGCCTTCTCCAGGTCCGTCATGAACGTGACCGTCTTAATGGCTGCATCGCCGTTTATGTATCCGGCTGCCTTGGTTCTCTCTGGGTTCATCAGGTCTCCGCCCGCTGCCCAGATCCACGGTTTCACAACACCCACCCAAGCCACGAATCTATAGCCCCAGACATCGGTCTTGCCATCGCCATCGGTGTCGCACGTGAGCTTCTTCGAGGTATCCATGAACTGGTCCCAATCCCATCCATCCCTCGGAGGATACGCCACCCCGAATTTGTCGAATAGGTTCTTGTTATAGTACATGACTATAGGAGTGAAGTCTTTGGGGAAAGCGTAGACCGCCTTGTCAACAGCAAACACGCTGAGGACGTTGGGGAAGTAGGAATTGAGGTCGGCTCCTTCCACTCCCTGCAGCCTCGCTGCCACCGGGGAGAGGTTGAGGAGTGCGCCCTCAGACGTCATGAACGGTACATTCTCCGCGTCCAGCAGCATCACATCCGGCGGGTCGCCAGCAGCGATATCGGTGAGCACTTTTTGGAAGTAGTTGTCCGAAACGGCTTCCATCGTCACTTCGACATCGGGGTTCCTCTTCATGAACTCCGCCAGAATCTTGGTATCCATGGCCAGCTCCTCCGCGCCAGCCCACGAGACCACTCTGAGCTGCGTCTTTTTCGCAGCCGATACGCCCGACACAAGCGATGCCATCACAATCAGAGCCACCGCGATCAGCGCAAGTCTCTTCCGCATGGAACACGCCTCCTCGAATCTGATGTTGGATTGCCAGACCTCACAAGCGATGAGCTGTAGAAAAGGGAGCCTCACGCCTCCGATCATCACCTCCCCGCGAGGCATACTTTAACTCGTTAACAAACACTGCAAACTCCTGCCCGACTATCCGCCTACTGCTCGGACCACAACCATCGCCCTATGCAGTTATTGATTCTGCTATCAGCCGTGAATTCCTGCACCGCGATGCAATTATCTCCATTCATTGCCCGCCACTGCAGAATCCGCCTGGCTCCAGTGTCTAGGATCATCAGCCAATAACACGCCACATGTCGATATGTCCTGAACAAACTATCCTGGCGAACGCGCATCTTCGATGAGCGGCCCGGCGCCCAGCGCGTAGACGATAGTGCCAGGCCCTATGGGCCCGCGCATCGCCCATGCCAAGACCAGCACGGTAAGGTCTATGCACACGCGGCTGAACCGAACGCTGGTGCTCAGGGTTTCACACATCCCCAGCATTACGCCTTCGCGCGGCCCCGAACCGAGGCCCGGAGCGAGATACACGGCGATCCCCACGCTGTACATCGCCAACCCCGATGCCAGGCATAAGACCTGAGCCAGAAGTCCTTGGGCTGTAGGGAGCAGCGTGAGAAATCGGTCGGAGAACTCCCCGATAAACACCATGTTCATTATGGTCACAATCGTCGGAGGTTGCTTGAGAACCCACGCCAGCAAGATCAGGACCAAGCCCACCAGCTGAGTAGCTCTACCGAACGTCATCCCTGTTCTGGCGGCAAACCCTTGCTCGAATGCGCCCCAAGGACCCATGCCAAGCCC
>CAYYHF010000102.1:0-8380 GCA_964471415.1 uncultured Clostridia bacterium
GCCGTTTAATATGTTCATCATCGGCGCCGGCAACGTCCGGGCGCCCACTCCGCCCAGGTACTGATAGAGCGGCAGTCCTGTGTAGTCCGCTGCAGACCACGCCACAGCCAGCGATACGCCGAGTATGGCGTTGGCCCCGAGATTGCCCTTGTTCGCAGTTCCGTCCAGCTCAATCATGGTGAGGTCGATCAAAGCCTGGTCCCGGGCGTCCATGCCCACGATTTCGTCGGCGATCACATCGTTCACGTTATCAACCGCTTTGCTCACCCCGCGCCCGAGGTAGCGACTGCGGTCGCCATCGCGCAGCTCAAGCGCCTCATGCTGACCGGTAGACGCGCCCGATGGGACACACGCCCTGCCTACCGTCTCATCAGACAGCGTGACTTCCACCTCGACTGTGGGATTGCCCCTGGAGTCAAGTATCTCACGTGCATAGACATCAGTGATTATCGACATTCGTAGTCGGCGGCGCGTGCCGCCTGTGCTCCTTTCTCACCCGTTCACTTCCCGGCGCCCATGGCGGCGTCGATGATCCCCACAAAGTCGCCCGCCGTCAGGCTGGCCCCGCCGACCAGCGCCCCGTCTATTTCCGGCTGCGCAGCGAACTCGGCCATGTTCGAAGGCTTCACACTGCCTCCATACTGGATCCTCACTGCCGCGCTCACTTCCTCAGAGTAGAGCTTCACAAGATGACGCCTGATAACCGAGGCCACCTCATTGGCATCCTCGCCCGTAGAAGCGCGGCCCGTGCCTATGGCCCAGATGGGCTCATACGCCACCACCATTCGCTCCGCCTCGGCAGGAGGCACACCCGCAAAAGCCCCCTCCACCTGCTTTCGCACCACATCGGCGGTGATACCCTGCTCGCGCTGGGCAAGGCTCTCTCCCACACATACTATGGGGAGCAGACCCGCTTCCAATGCCGCCTTGACCTTGCGATTGACGGTATCGTCCGTCTCGCCGAACATAGCCCTCCGCTCAGAGTGGCCCACGATCACCCATCTGCATCCGGCATCCGTCAGCATCTCGCAGGAAATCTCGCCTGTAAACGCGCCCTTGGGCTCCCAGTACACGTCCTGCGCGCCCACCTCGATGCCGGACTCGCCCACGCAGCCCCCTACGGCGCAAATCGCCGTAAACGGCGGGCACAGCACTACCTGACACCCGCCGAACTCGGCCGCCACGCCTGCCAGCTCGCGCGCGAGCGCGACCGCCTGCCCAATCGTCTTGTGCATCTTCCAGTTGCCTGCTATTATCGGTCGCCTCACTGCGACACCTCCGTATCAACTCTATCGTGTCCTTATCGACTTAGCCCCTGTCAACCAGCGCCTCCACTCCGGGCAGCGCCCGTCCTTCCAGGAACTCCAGGGATGCGCCGCCGCCCGTGGACACGTGCGTCATCTTGTCGGCCAAGCCCAACTGCTCGCACGCGGCCGCCGAATCGCCTCCGCCTACAATGGTCACCGCGCCAGACGATGCCATCGCCTCCGCTAGGCCTCGCGTGCCCGAGGAGAACGCCTCCATTTCGAACACGCCCATCGGACCGTTCCACACTACTGTGCCGGCCTCGCGCACTATCTCCGCGAACCTCTCGGTCGTAGCCGGACCGATGTCAAGGCCCATCCAATCAGCAGGAATCGCATCGACTGCGACCACCTTGTGCGGCGAACCGGCTTCAAACCGCTGGGCCGCCACGATATCTACGGGGAGCTCGAACCGGACGCCCCTTCGGCGCGCCTCAGCCATGGCCTCCCGGGCGTAATCCAGCCTCCCGGCGTCCACCAGCGACTTGCCCACTTCAAGACCTTGGGCCTTCAGGAACGTGTAGGCCATGCCGCCTCCAACGAGCAGCGTGTCCACCAATGAGAGCAAGTTGTTGATGACGCCGATCTTGTCAGCCGCCTTCGCCCCGCCCAAGATGGCGACGAACGGGCGCTCGGGGTCGGCGAGGGCATCGCCCATGATCTGAATCTCCTTGCGCATAAGGAATCCGGCTACGCCGGGTATGTATCGGGCAATGCCTTCTGTAGACGCGTGCGCCCTGTGTGCCGCGCCGAACGCATCGTTTACGAACAAGTCGGCCAGCGATGCCAGGCGCTCTGCGAACGCCGGATCGTTCGCCTCCTCCTCCTTGTGAAACCGCACATTCTCCAGAAGCACTACATCGGCTGGGGCCATGGCGGCAACGGCCGCCTCCACCTCCGGCCCAACGCAGTCGGGAAGCTTCGTCACGTGCCGGCCCAGAAGCGCCGCGAGGCGATCCGCCACTGGATCCATGATAGCCCCGGGATCGAACTTCCCCTTGGGTCGCCCAAGGTGAGACGCGAGTATCACCTTAGCCCCCTGCTGGATCAGATACTCTATTGTGGGAACCGCCGCGGCGATTCTCCTATCGTCGGTTATGTTCCGGTCGCCGTCCATCGGCACGTTGAAGTCCACGCGCACGAACACACGCTTGCCGGCTACATCAACATCCTCCACCGTAAGCTTGCGCAATGCCGGTCAGCTCCTTCACAGCCTCTACAGGTAGTTGGCGACAAAGATGGCCAAGTCAACCACGCGGCTGGAGTAAGCCCACTCGTTGTCGTACCAAGAGACCACCTTGACCATATCGCCGTCGATGACCATGGTACACAGCCCGTCCACGATGGACGAATGCGGGTCATGATTGAAGTCGTGCGATACCAGCGGTTCTTCAGTGTAGGCGAGAATGCCCGCCATCGGGCCCTCCGCCGCTGCGCGAAGCGCGTTGTTCACCTCTTCCGCGGTTGCCTTTCTCTTCAGGTCGACCACTAGATCCACCACCGACACGTTGGGAGTAGGCACTCGCATGGCAAACCCGTTCAGCTTGCCCTTAAGCTCCGGCAGGACAAGCGCCACCGCGGACGCCGCGCCCGTTGTGGTAGGTATCATCGACATGCTCGCCGCGCGGGCCCGCCTGAGGTCAGAGTGGGCCAGATCCAATATGCGCTGGTCATTGGTGAAAGCGTGGACCGTTGTCATGAGCCCACGCTCGATCCCAAATGAGTCCAGCAACACCTTGGCCACGGGAGCGAGGCAGTTGGTGGTGCAAGAGGCATTGGAGATGATGTGATGGTTCGCCGGATCGTACTTGCCCTCGTTGACCCCCATGACGATAGTTATGTCCTCATTCTTGCCCGGCGCGGAGATGATGACCTTCTTCGCGCCGCCCGTAAGGTGCGCCGAGGCCCTCTCCTTAGACCGAAAGACTCCCGTAGACTCTACTACGATGTCAACGCCCAGCTCGCCCCAGGGCAGCTTGGACGGGTCCTTCTCCCCGAACACCTTGACCTTTCGGCCGTCCACTTCTATGTACCCATCCCCGGCCGTGACGCTGCCCTCGTAGGTGCCGTGTACAGAATCGTACTTCAGAAGATGCGCGTTGGTCTTGGCGTCCACCAGATCATTGATCGCCGCTATCTCTATCTCCGGACGCCCTTTGCTCGCCCTCAACACGAGCCTACCAATTCTTCCAAAACCGTTGATCCCAACCTTAACTGCCATCCGTTCCCGCCTGCAGCGCGGCGGGGTTCACCTCCCTGATTCATGCTTGATTCCGCGTGCCGCTCCTTCGTCCGTGACTACGATGTGGGAAAATCCATTACGCAACACGGCCTCCAACGCCCGGGCCTTACTCGACCCGCCCCCAACGCATATCACGGTGGGCACTGACGAGAGTTCCGCCAAGCGCAGGCCGAGGCTTGAAGTAGTGTAGACTACCTCGCCGGCGGAGTTGAAGTAGAAGCCGAAACACTCCCCCACAGCTCCCAGCTGCTGGATATGGGCGATCTCCGACTCCGATAGATTCCTCCGCCGCGCCATCTCCAGCGCAGTCCCGACACCGTGCACAACCACGCGAGCTCGCCGTATCGTGTCAAGCACCTGCTTGATTCGGGGTTCCTCACGTACGCTCGCAGCTGACTCGCGACCAAGATCATCGGGGAGGTTGAGAAGCCTGTAGCTCCCTCCGAGTCTTTTGGCCAAGGACGCGGCTACCGTATCCGCCTGCTTTTCCACATCTTCGCCGAGACTACCTCGGGCAGGCACCACCACAACATCGCGCGCACTGCGCAGGGGAAGCGCCTCCGCAGCCAGAGTGGCCATGGTAGTTCCGCCCGTCACAGCCACAACATCGCCTTCGGAGATCCTGTCCCTGAGCTGAGCCGCGCCCGATCGGGCTATTTCCCCCTTGACAGCGTCATCCGAGTCAGAGTCCCCGGCGACCACCACAGCCTGATCCAGTCCAAACTCCAGTTCCAGCAGGTTCTCCAGTTCGCCTGCGCCCGTAAGCAGGCGTACGTATTCAGCCAGTCCCCAGAGGATATCCTCCCCATCCCTGGCAAGCCGGATGCCGTCCGGGTCAACCGTAATCAGACCTGCCTCCCGAAGCACGCCTTCCTCGCGCCTCACAGCACGTTCGGTCTGCCCCATGCGCTGGGCAAGAGCTCTACGCCCGATCGGCTCAGACTCCGATACGTGACGCAGGATGTTGTGTCTGAGTACGATCCGCTCAGTTAGTTCCGGCGCTATCCGCCGCTGCACAGAAGCGATATCAGCCCACTCCGGCAATCCCCGTGCGGTGCTTGGACGCTTTCCGTCCCGCCTAGCCAATTCGTGTCCCACCCATCGTAGATGTGTTCACTGTTCTACGCAGTTGCCGTAACTCCTTCTTCGAAAGTCAATATCTTCTTCGCCGGGTGGACGCGGATATTCCCAGCTCGCCTCTGTACTTTGCCACAGTTCTCCTGGAGATGTTGATCCCCTCGCTGGTCAATGCATCCGCGATCTGTTGGTCGGAAAGTGGGGACTTGGGGTCTTCTGAGGCGATCATCTCTTTGATGTACTTCTTTATGCTGACGGCGCTGGCGGCATCGCCATCGGCGGTGCTTACCCCCGAGCCAAAGAAGAACCGAAGCTCGAATACACCGCGCGGAGTCTGCGCGTACTTGCCTGCAGTGGCTCGGCTCACTGTGGACTCGTGCATCCCGATGTCGACCGCTACTTCCCTCAGGGTAAGCGGACGCAGGTTGAGTATCCCGTGGTCGAGGAAATCGCGCTGGTGTGAGACGATAGAGGTCGCCACCCGGGTTATGGTGGCGCGTCGCTGACCCAAGGCCCGAATGAGCCATGCGGCCGAATTCAGGCGTTCGCGAATGAACTCCTTGGCGGCCGGATCGGTGTGAGCATCCGACAGCATCGACCGGTAGGCGTTGTTGATCACCAACCTAGGCGAAGCCGAATCGCACGGGATCACCACGTAGTCGTTGCCGACCTTCTCGATAGTCACATCGGGGACGATGTACCTAACCTGCCCGCCTCCCGCGAAACCCTGCCCGGGTCGCGGCGTAAGCGCGCGAATTAAGTCGGCGGCCTCCTGAACCTCGCCTACGTCCGTGCCGAGCTGCGATGCAATCCGCGCTATCCTGCCTTCCGCCAGGTCATCCAGGAACTCCCGGACAATACGCATCGCCAAGTCGCGCAGGTTGTCCGGCGCCGACCTCGCCGATATCTGCAGTTCCAGGCACTCCTGGACACTGCGCGATCCCACGCCCACGGGATCGAAGCCCTGGATCATCTTGAGTACCTGCTCTACCTCGATTTCCTCCACTCCTAGCGCATCTGCCACATCCCGAACATCTTGGCGAAAGAACCCGCTGTCGTCGATACATCCCAGCAGATACTCGCCGATCCGCAAGGCCTTGGCACACGGCGATGCTATCGCCAGTTCCACGTGGAGACGCTCAGCAAGTGAGGGTTCCCACACAATGCGCCTGACAGGGTCATCATCAGCGTCCCTGTCCGCCCAACCAGCGGGCCATCCAGAATCGGCACCCGCATCGCCGGCGAAATAGCGTTCCCAGTCTATCGCATCGCCATCGGCGATGGGCGCCTCTTCCTGCTCCTGCCGCTCCTCGCCATGTTCTCGGGCATCTGGGGCATCGCCTTGATCGCACGCCGCGGCGCGGCCTGCGTCATCTTCCTCCAGAACCGGGTTCTGGACGAGCTCATTTTGGACGAACTGCGCCAGATCCACAGTCGGCAGCTGGAGCAGATGGATGGCTTGTCGCAGCTGAGGCGTCATTACGAGCTTCTGTACCTGCTGTTGAACCATCCCGTAGGACATTTCCACGGGAAATCACCTCTACCGCCTATCATCCAGGCGAATATCATCTGCTATGCGCGCGATGCGACGCATCCGATGGTTAACCCCTGACTTGCTCACGGGGGGTGACAGCATGGCCCCGAGCTCCGCGAGGCTGGCCTCCGGGCACTCGAGCCTAAGACGCGCTACCTCTGCAAGAGCCGGCGAGAGCCGCCGGATTCCCATGACATCGTCGATAAACTCAATATCGCGGATCTGGTTGAAAGAAGCGTCCACGACCTTGGCCAGATTAGCATTTTCCGCGTTAACCAGCCGATTAACATCGCCCCGGATCGATCGGACTATCCGCGTATTCTCAAGCTCCAAGAGAGCGCTGGATGCCTGCATCACGCGGAGCAACTCAACGATATCGTCGCCGTCTTTCATATAGACTACGCTTCGCCCCCGCCGAGGAACCACTCCGGAACGAATACCGAACTCACTCAGAAGAGCCGAGATGTCCTGGGCGTGCCGCGGATCCAGAACCGCTATCTCCACATGGTATCCCCTGGACGGATCGCCCATATAGCCTGCGCCGAGAAAAGCGCCGCGAATATAGGCGCGTTTGCAGCACCGCCTGGCCACCACGCGGGGCTTTACATCCCCGGCAAGGCCGTCGGGCCCTGAAAGACCCAAGTGATCCAGTAGTTCCACTACTTCGCTGTGGTTCACCATGCGAACAATGTATACATTCCCGCGCTGCGCGCCCTTGCTCTTTCTGACCGCCACTTCCACAGCAGGACGCTCCCGCGCAAGCGGTTGCACCTCGCGAAAGAGCGACACTACCTTGCGCGCCACGCCCGCATGCGACTGGGAAACCGCGATACTCATGCGACCGTCAGAAACGTGGATGGCCCCGTCCGCCTTGATCAGCGCCGACAGCTCCGCCACGCGACAACACTCGCGTTCGGGCACTGCCCGAACCAGCTCGTCCTTCATCAAAGAGTAGAAGTCCATGCGCCATCACTCCCCGGGCCCGGCACTAATTGTATTCCCCGCCGACAGGCAATTCCCTTCATCACGCCGAGCAAGGGAAAGGCAGGAACCCGGCAGATACGAGTCCGCTAGAGGCCCTATACCTCTTCCGCCCTCAGAACCCGGCGTGCAGATCCCGCGCAGCAGGCCAGACCGTTCTATCGGCCCTTACCTTCTGCGCGATTCTGCTCAGTTCCGTTGACATCCTATCCCTGCCCCTGAGTGCAGAGGATGTTCCCCTGAGCAGAGCGATCTTGCCTCGTCGCTTCCCCATGCGGTTGGCTTTCCCAACCTTCGAGTACTGTCAGCGAGTCCGACTCCCGCCACGGTGTACGGCAACCTCGCCCTATTGGTTGCCTACTATAGCCTTCCAGGACTATGACCCTGTCGGCCCCCGGACTAACACCTCACGAGGCTCAATCGCTTCACTTACGTTACGGCCTGGTCATCGCTCTGCCCGCGCTTAACCTGCTGCGTTACCGCTGCATGCCCAAGGCTCAATCTCCTGTGGATGGCCAGTCCTTGCCGGGGCGGGAATTGCGCCCTCTGGAAATATCAGGCTTATCCTGGCGCACTATAATAGGGTGTATAGACCCATCGGACGAACGGAATGGAGTCAAGGTGGCACTTGCCCCCATTTGGTACAACACCCCCTGGCACACCATGGCATGTACACCCACTTTCTCGGCCTTAGGATCTCACCAACTGCCGCTGTAGCCTTTCGATTCTCCGGCCGTCCGGGTCTGTGCGATCATACACCTGCTGATACAGCAACCATTGTCGGGATTCTCGACACATAGAGACAGAAGCGCCACGAAAATCGACGAATTCTAAAGGCCAGCTACATCGGGTTTCCGTGGCAACTCGCGAGCTCACAGCCGCATACATCGTAGTCGGCACACCGGTACGGAGTCAACGCGGACGAACCACCGCACGCTGCCCATATCTCTTTCCTCTCCGCCCGCGCGCTCGCCGCATCCGATTTCGGCCCCGAAAGCGAGCCTTTCGCCGGCTTCCTGGGTCGTAGAACCCAGGCTTGACGCCAAGGCTGGGTCGTAGGATACAGGTTCGCGGCCTCCATCGGCCTCCGCGACTCACAGCCAGTTCCCCCCATACGTGAGCCCAAGCTACAAGGCGCGGGTCGCGGCGCCCCTTTTTGCGCCAGCGGCCCGCGGGCCCACCGCATGCGATTTCGGCCCCGAAAGCGAGCATTTCGGCGGCTTCCTGGGTCGTAGAACCCAG
>CAYYHF010000103.1:0-8377 GCA_964471415.1 uncultured Clostridia bacterium
CTCTCATTGATGAGGATTGCTCCGGCCCCCGCGACACAGCAGGTGCCCATGCCGCGCGCCACCACAGCCGCATGACTTGTCATGCCGCCGCGAGACGTGAGTATACCCACCGCTGCATGCATCCCGCCGATATCTTCAGGCGAGGTTTCCGTCCGCGCCAGGACCACTTTCTCGCCGCGCGCCGCCCAAGCTTCGGCAGCATCGGCCGTAAACACTATTCTCCCGACCGCGGCGCCCGGAGATGCCGGCAAGCCCTTGGCGAACGCTCGGACCTTGGCCTTGGGGTCGATCATCGGATGGAGCAACTGGTCAAGATTGGCAGGAGGAACTCGCAGCACAGCGGTGTTCTTATCGATCATGCCCTCTTCCACCATCTCGACGGCTATGCGCACCGCGGCCGTACCGGTCCTCTTGCCGGTACGCGTCTGCAGCATGAACAGACGTCCATCCTGGATTGTGAACTCGATGTCCTGCATTTCACGGTAATGCTCCTCGAGCTTGCGGTAGATCCGCTCAAGCTCGGCGTAGATCTCGGGCATCGATTCCTTCAGAGTGCTGATGGGTTGCGGTGTGCGAATGCCGGCCACAACGTCTTCGCCCTGCGCGTTCATGAGGTACTCCCCGTAAAATACGTTCTCGCCGGTGGCGGGGTCGCGCGTAAAGGCAACGCCTGTGCCGGATGTATCGCCCATGTTTCCAAAGACCATGGTCTGCACGTTGACTGCGGTGCCCCAGTCCCCCGGTATGCCGTTAATCTTCCGGTATGTAATCGCCCGCTGATTATTCCATGACCCGAAGACTGCGTCCACAGCGCCTCGAAGCTGCTCTTTGGGGTCCTCAGGGAAATCGCGTCCCGTATGCTCGGACGTGATGGCCTTGTATTCCGCGACCAACTCCTTGAGGTCTTCGGCCGTCAGCTCCATGTCCAGCTTCACGCCGCGCGCACGCTTCTTTGCGGCAATAGCCTCCTCGAAGCTCTCATGAGGCACGCCCATGACCACATCGGAGTACATATGAACGAAACGCCTGTAGCTGTCGTACACAAAGCGAGGATTTCCGGTCTTCTTGATCAGGCCCGCAGCGGTCGAATCGTTCAGGCCCAGATTGAGAACGGTATCCATCATTCCGGGCATCGACACGCGCGCGCCCGATCTCACCGACAGAAGAAGCGGGTTATCGGAAGATCCGAACACCGCGTCCATATCTTTCTCCAGACGCGCCAGGTTATCGTCGATCTGCTCGGCGAGGCCCGCGGCCCACTGGTTGCCGCTGGAGTAGTAAGCTATGCATGCCTCAGTGGTGATAGTGAAACCCGGCGGCACCGGAATCCCCAGATTCACCATTTCGGCCAGTCCGGCGCCTTTGCCGCCGAGGAGATTCTTCATGTCGCCGGCGCCCTCTGCCCGACCGCCGCCGAAATAGTATACGTACTTTGGTATCTCTCTGCCTGCCATTGCAATCCTCCTATCCATCTCTGCCCTTTCCTTGTGGACTTGGTTCTGATTCTACTCCACTCAGAGCTTCTCTTCAAGCCGCCGTCTTCAGTGCCAGAGCGAGAGATCATTCGCCCGCAAACACGATTCTAGAAAGGTCGGCAACCAAAGACAGGACACCGGACAGCCACTTGAGCATCGCCAGCCGATTGCTCCGTAGCGCCTCATCGTCCACCATGACCATTACCTCATCGAAATACCTGTCGATCAGCGGACTCACAGTGCTCATCCTCTCGAGAGCTGAGACATATGCGCGTCTGTCCACGAAGCCCGACATTCGCGCTTCGATGGATCTACGCACTTCCGACTCCATCGCTTCTGCGGCTTCCCACAGCTCCCGTTCGGCGTCATTCTCGAACAGTGATGGGCTAAAGGCATCTGTTCCGGCATGCAAGGCGATGTTACGCGCTCTGGCGCCTGCCGCCGCAAGCGCGGCAAACCAATCCTCGCCCACAACCTGAGCCACAGCGTGGGCCCGCTCAAAAACACACGCCGGTCGACTGCGGCCCGCAGCGAGCACTGCATCGGCTATGTCATACCTGATCCCTGCCTCTTCCAGGGAAACCCTGAGCCGGGCCTCGATAAAGTCCATGACGCTCGCGGTCACCTGCTCTCGCTCCGATGCCCCCTCGATGACTCCGGCCTCAGCGAACAGCTCCGCGGCCCGCGCAACCAAGGAATCCAGTTCCATCACGAACCTCCACTGCCCGTGCACAGCAGCAGCGCCGGCCGCTTGACGGCGCAGGGCGTATGGGTCGGCGGAACCCGATGGGATGAGGCCTATGGAGAAGTATCCCGTCAGCGTGTCGATCTTGTCAACGATAGACAAGGCCGCTCCAAGACGCGTGGCAGGAAGAGCATCGCCGGCGAACCGAGGCAGGTAGTGTTCGGATATGGCATCGGCAACGGCCGGGTTCTGCCCTTGCCGCAGCGCGTATTCGCGCCCCATGATTCCCTGCAATTCGGTGAACTCGCGAACAACCGCGGTGACCAGGTCAGCCTTGGCCAGCATGGCTGCGGTCGAGACTAGAGCGGAGTCCTCCGCTCCCCGGAGCAGTTCCAGCGCCAAGCGTTTGATGCGGACAACCTTGTCGTACATTGTTCCCAGTCTCTCTTGGAAAACCACATCCCGAAGGTCGTCTACCCTCTCAACCAACGAACGCTTCATGTCTTCGTCGAAGAAGAAACGCGCATCGGCCAGCCTCGCCGCCAACACCTTCTCATTCCCCGCTCTGACCACGTCCATGGCAACATCCCCGCCGTTGCGTACTCCTATGAATGCCGGCATGAGATTGCCCTGGGGATCGCGCACAGGGAAGTAGCGCTGATGGTCCTGCATGGGCGTAATCACACACGCCTCGGGCATGTCAAGGTAGGCGGGCGCAAAACTCCCGACAAACGCCGTGGGCCACTCCACCAGAAACGTCACTTCCTCCAGCAGTTCAGACTGGATGACCACACGTCCCCCGACCGAATCCGCCAGGCTCTCGGCCTGCCGATGTATGAGGCAAGCGCGCTCCGCGGGATCGGCCATCACCCAGAGCTCCCGCAGGCGATGGAGGTAACCTTGAGCGGATTCGATATCGTGCGCTCCGGGCGCCAGTGTGCGATGGCCGAATGTAGTGCGTCCGCTGGATACAGCATGAGTCGTAAACCCTATGACCTCCGCGCCGAGCAGACCCACAATCCACCTGATCGGGCGGGCGAACCGGAAATCGTAAGAGCCCCACCTCATAGACTTGGGGAAGCTCAAAGCGTTTATCATCTGCGGAAACAACTCCGACAGCACTGCGCTTGCAGAACGACCGGCCTCGGTCACCGTGGCAAAAACATACTCTCCCTGCGGAGTCGGCCTGCACGACAGGCGCTCCGGGGCGACTCCGGCGGATTTCGCGAAGCCGAGTGCGGCCCGAGTCGGCCTGCCCTCCGAATCGAAGGCCACCTTGGCCGCGGGACCTCTGACCTCCCGCACCAGATCCCGCTGCCTGGGCGCGACCTCTCGCAGCTCTACAATGATCCTCCTCGGCGTCCCGTAGGTTCGCACCTCAGCAACGTCGAGCCTGGCCGATGCGAGCGCCTTCTGGGTGTGTTCGTGTGCATCGGCCAGCGCCTGTGGCATGAATCGAGCGGGCAGTTCCTCCACTCCGATTTCCAAAACGGCGTCTGTCGCTGCCGCAGCATCACGCATCGCCATCTTCCATCGCCTCCTCCTGCCCGTGCTGCCCCTGCTGCCCCTGATCTCCATCTGCCCATGCGCGCGCAACGCGGCGAGCAAGCGATCTGACCCGTGCCATGTAGCGAGCGCGCCCGGCGGCGCCGAACGCTCCCCTGGCATCGAGTATGTTGAAGACGTGGGAGCACTTCAGCACGTAGTCATATCCAGGCAGAACCAGACCTTGGTCGAGGCAGCGCGATGCCTCTTGCTCGTAATTGCCGAAGGACGCCGTCAGAGCGGCGGTATCCGCGACTTCGAAGGCGTATTTGGAGAACTCGTATTCTGCCCGGTGGTAAACGTCTCCGTATGTCAAGCCGTCCACCCATTCCAGGTCGTACACGTTGTCGACGCCCTGAAGGTACATGGCGATTCGTTCCAGCCCATAGGTGATCTCGGCAGATACAGGGCGGACATCCATCGCCCCCACCTGCTGGAAGTAGGTGAATTGGGTGATCTCCATCCCGTCCAGCCAGACCTCCCAGCCCGTCCCCCACGCGCCCAACGTGGGCGCCTCCCAATTGTCCTCCACGAATCTGATGTCATGCTCGGCCGGTTCTATGCCTATCTCGGCGAGACTGCCGAGGTATACGTCCTGAACATCGTCAGGGCTGGGCTTGAGTATCACCTGATACTGGTGATGCTGGAACAGACGGTTAGGATTGGCGCCGTATCTGCCATCGGCTGGCCTCCGCGAAGGCTGGACATACGCTGCGTTCCACTGGCCGGGCCCGAGAACCCGCAGAAAGGTATGCGGGCTCATGGTGCCGGCGCCGACTTCGACTACGTAGGGTTGTTGTATGGTCACGCCGCGCCGCGCCCAGTAACGCTCCAGAGTGAGTATGAGGTCCTGAAAGTTCATGGATGTTCCCTCCCCGTGTCAGCGCCAGAGACTGTATTAGAGGCCGAGTGCCGGATAACTGCGCGTCATTGCGCTAATGAGAGCCGGAGTGAGCGTGAGTTCCACCATCGCAGCAAGAGCTAAGGCCGGAATGGCGAACAAGAGCAGCATGGTGACGCCTTCAGCGAAAGCGCGGCCCAGATCGCCGCTGTGTGCACGGCCTCTCCATACAAGAGGGATGAGGAACCCCATCCTCATTCCTACGACCTGCCCGGCGATGAACGCCGGCAGTTCCAGTATTCCGTGGGGAAGAAACGAGGCGAACACCATCCCCAGCGGCCATCCGCCTCGGACGACCATGAGCCTTGCGCCTACGCCGATCATCACTCCGTTGAGGCCGATGCTGAGTATGGGTACAACCCCCAGAACCCATCCGAAAACCATCGAAATCAGGCAGACCCTCAGGTTGTTCCAGAATAGCATCATGACCTGCATGCCGCGGGATTCGCCGGCCATGGAGTCCTTCAGAGCCGTGAGACTGCGAAACATCCATGGGAGCTCGTCGCCGCCTATCCGGTAACCCCGATATCCCACCACAGCACACGTGATGAACAGCACCGAGGCGAAAAGAAAGTACATTCTGTACCCATAGAAGGCCCGGGGAAGAGCCCGGGTATAGAGGGCTGAAACCTTTGTGAGCAACCCACCGCCTCCCCCAAAAAAAAGACCTCCGCCCCTGAGAATCCTTTGGGGACGAGAGGCCGTGCTGCCGAAGCGCTAAGCGCGTTTGAATGCTCCGAGCTCACCTAACTATAGCAAAGAGGCCTGTACGTGTCAAATGAGGCCTACGCAGGCCATACAACGCTCAGCACCGCTCCAACCGGACGCTGCAACGAGACGCCAGCGCGGCAATGGCACCTAGGGCCGCAAGTTCCGGAGCCCAGATGACGCCCACAAGACCTGCCGCCACAGGCAGGTTGGCCAACCTATCGCCATCACGCTCGACGATCAGTCGCATTGACGAACTCTGCTTGACTATGCGGGCAATACGCTCGCGCCATGCAGGGCAGACCGCGCCGTCCGTTTCGCCTTCCCACGCGCCCATGTCGCGTTCGGCCATGACCAGCGCCTCAACCAAGTCACCCCCGGCCGCCTCAAGATACGCAGCGGCTTCCTCGTATGTCAGGTCGATCCTCTCGCGCAGCTTGTCGATGGTGCTCAGGTCTACCTTCATCAGTGCTGACCACCCTCCCGCTCCATACGTGTCAAGTCGCGAATGAAGTCCAGCGAATGCAGTCTTCGCTCCGCCCGCTGATCCACATATACCCTGAATGCCGCCTCAAGTTCGCCCATGGCATCGTCTGAGATCTTCAGCACCTGTATGCGGTCAAACCCCAGAGCCAGCATCAACCTTGCGGTTTCGCGCGCGGCAGGCCCAAAAGGCGCCGCGTCCCTCATACCCAGGCGGCAGCGCTCGCACACCAGCCCGCCGGCCTCAGGGCCGAACCAGGCTGCCTCACAGGACGGAGCGCCGCACGCAACGCACTGGGTAAGCTGGGGAAGGAAGCCCGATACCGCCATGAATTTGATCTCGAAAGCCAGCGCGACAACGCGCGGCGCGAGCGCGCCCGAATCAAGCGCATCGAATGCCGCAACGACCAATGAGTAGAGCTCGTCATTGCGCTCACGTTCGCCCGTCATCTTGTCGACAAGCTCTGAGATATAGGACGCATAGGCCATCCGCACCACATCAAGCCAGAGATTCGAATGGGCCGACACCAGTTCCGCAGAGCTTAGGGTATCAAGATTCCTGCCCCGAAAAAGCAGCAACTTCGCCCGGGAGAACTGCTGCGTCACGCCGACCAGCCTGCTTCTGGGTCTTCGAGCGCCTCTGGCGAGCGCCTCGAACTTGCCCTCCGAGCCCGACAGCACCGTCAGTATCCTGTCGGCTTCTCCGAAGTCCTTGACCCTCAGAACTACTCCCTCACACCTAACAAGGGCCAATCCGATCATCCTCACGTACGGACGCCGGGGCCGCATCACTACATTGCCCCCCATCGCGTTGAGCTATGCAGCGGCACGCAGGCGAATAGCGCTCCTCCTCGCTGAATATGCAGCCGCAGTAGGGCTGCCGATAGAGGCCCATTTCCCGCGACATGCGCACGCTGTCGCGGTATCCGGGGCGAAAGTCTTGGTACTCAAATCGCACGCCCGCCGCGCGCGCCGCCTCCTCGGCAGTGCGTGCAAGCAACTCATGGTTCTGATACGGGCTGATCAGCAAGGTCGTAGTGAAGGCGTCCGCTCCCTGCTGCCGCGCCAAGCGCGCCGCAGGGTACAGCCGCATTCGATAGCACTGCTCACATCTTGCAGAATAGTCGGGCCCGATACCGGTCAGGAACTGCCTGAGCCCGTAGGTTTCGTCAATGACGGCGTCATGCCCCACGACCGAGCAGTAGTCCCGGAAGGCGTCAAGACGATGCTGAAACTCTTTGTATGGGTGTATGTTGGGGTTGAAGAAGTAGCCGCTGACCTCGTGCCCACCATCGCGCAGAACGCTGAGGCAGTATATGGTGCACGGGGCACAGCACGAATGCAGAAGGATTTTCATAGAAGCGTCGCCTGCCCATTCTGGGGAAATTCCCTGCCGAGGTGCTGGTAGGCCCGGGCGGTCGCCACACGGCCTCTCGGAGTCCGATCGATGAATCCAAGTTGCATAAGGTATGGCTCGTAGACGTCTTCGATCGTGTCTTTCTCCTCGCTTATGGACGCGGCGATTGTCTCCACTCCGACTGGACCTCCGCCGAACTTGTCTATTATGGTGAGTAGGATCCTCCTGTCAAGACGGTCCAGGCCCAGTTGGTCCACTTCGAACATGGACAACGCCTCAGCCGCCGTTTCCGGGGTGATATCTCCGCCCGCTCTGACCTGCGCGTAGTCGCGCACCCTCCTGAGCATCCTGTTGGCCACGCGCGGTGTGCCGCGCGAACGCCTGGCGATCTCGCGCGCCCCTTCCGGGTGAATCGCTATCCCCAGCTTGTCCGCGGACTTGCAGACAATCGTGGACAGATCGTCCACAGAGTAGAACTCGAGGCGGTGGACGACTCCGAACCTGTCGCGCAGCGGCGAGGATATCAGACCGGTCCGCGTTGTGGCGCCGACCAGCGTGAACCGAGGCAAGTCTATCCGAATGGACCTGGCCGATGGGCCTTTACCGATGATGATGTCGAGCGCGAAATCTTCCATGGCTGGATAGAGCACTTCCTCCACTGCCCGGCTCAGCCTGTGGATCTCATCGATGAACATCACATCGCCCGGGCTTAGGTTTGTGAGGATTGCCGCCAGGTCCCCGGCGCGCTCGATCGCCGGACCCGATGTCACTCTCAGCCTGACGCCCATCTCATTTGATATGATCGCAGCGAGCGTGGTCTTGCCCAGGCCGGGCGGACCGTACAGCAGCACGTGGTCGAGGGGTTCGCCCCTGCCCCGGGCGGCCTCGATGAATATGGACATGCTGTCTTTGACTCGATCTTGACCGATAAACTCCGACAGCCGGCGGGGACGCAGGCTGAGCTCAGCTCCGCGGTCCTCCTCAGTACGACCGCCTCCAACTACTCTGTCATCCATTGCCCATTGCCCCTCCGATCAGCCGGCTCACTCAGCCCGCCCCAGCCTGGCCAGGGCTGCCTTAATAATCGCCGATGCATCAGTGTAGCCCGCGGCCACTGCCGCGGCCGTTGCCCGGTCGGCCTCTCCCATCGAATACCCCAAGGCCATCAGCGCAGCCCTTGCATCTTCAAGTGCGCCGCCGCCCACCCCCACCCCTGCTCCCGC
>CAYYHF010000104.1:0-8354 GCA_964471415.1 uncultured Clostridia bacterium
TCCTCCGTGGGCTGGGGCGTTTCGGACCGCGATCCGGCAAGCCCTGGCCCAAATCGGCAGTGGTCAACATGGACGATCGCTACTCAGTCAAGATGATGCAGGCGTCCAGGGCGTCCGGCGCACACGTTGTGGCATATTCAGCCGAGCCCGGGCGGCAGCCGGTCGACTGCGACGATCTGGCGGCGGCCGAGGACGTTGAGGTCGGCCCCGGCGGCATATCCTTCACCGTGCGGCACGTGACTTCGGGCGCTCGCGTCCTTGTAAAGTCGCATCTTGTGGGCGCGTTCAATGTGTACAATGCTCTGGCTGCCATGAGCGCCTGCTACGAACTAGGGGTTTCCATGGACCAGGCCGCCTCGGCGTTGGCCGACTTCCCCGGTGTGCCGGGCAGATTCCAGTCGGTGGATGTGGGCCAGGAGTTCGCAGTCATAGTAGACTATGCGCATTCGCCCGATTCTCTGGCGAACGCGTTGGTTACAGCGCGCGGGATCGCCCCGGGCGCTCTGATCTGCGTGTTCGGGTGCGGCGGTGATCGGGATCGCACTAAACGCCCGCTTATGGGGAGGATAGCCACCCAGATGGCTGACTACACGATCGTTACTTCCGACAACCCGCGCAGTGAGGATCCGTCATCCATCGCCCGCGAGGTTACGGCCCAGATGGGGTCGGAGCGTGCACGATGGGCTGTGATCCTCGACCGGGCCGAGGCGATTCGCGAGGCGATAAGGCGCGCGCGTCCCGGCGATGCGGTGCTGATTGCGGGGAAAGGCCACGAGACGTATCAGATCTTTGCGGATCGCACAATCGATTTTGACGATGTGCATATGGCGAAGATCGTTCTGAAGGAGTTGATGGCGGATGTTTGACTACACTCTCGGAGACATTGCGCGCGCTGTCCGAGGCGAGCTGGCGCGGGGCTGCGCCGGCGCGCGAGTGTCGTCTGTCGCCATCGACAGCAGAGCCGCAGGCCCCGGAGCGCTGTTCTTTGCCTTGTCCGGCGAGCGCGTAAACGGCCATGAATTCGTGGGCGCGGCCGCGGCGGCCGGCGCAATGGGCGCCGTTGTGTCGAAGGCGCGCGCCCTGGATTCCTACGGCGACCTTCCGCGCCAGTTGGGTGTGATCACGGTGGATGATGCCGCCCGGGCCCTATCCGACCTGGCCGGGTGGCACAGGCGTCTCATGAACGCCACAGTCATAGGGGTTACAGGCAGCGCGGGCAAGACCACCACGAAAGACATGATCGCGGCCGTGCTCGGGGCCAGCCTTGCGGTGCTGGCCACAGAGGGAAACATGAACAATGAGATTGGGCTGCCCTTGACGCTGCTTAGGCTGGAGCCTGACCATGACGCGGCGGTGCTGGAGATGGCGATGCGGGCGCCTGGCCAGATCGCCGCTTTGGCCGCCGTGGCGCGCCCGGACGCCGGCGTGATCACCAACGTTGGCTCCGCGCATATAGGACTGCTTGGCTCCAAAGATCGGATCGCCGATGCCAAGGCTGAGCTCATCCGCGCGTTGCCGGCACACGGGTTCGCCATCCTAAACGGCGACGATCCGCGCGCCCGGGCCATGGAACGCTTCGCGCCCGGCCGGTCAGTGCTGTACGGGTTGGCTCCCGACTGTTGCGTTCGGGCAGCAGACATAGTCCTTTCTGAGGACGAGACGTCTTTTACAGTGACTGTGGACGGGCAGGCTGCATCGGCTATGAGGGTCACGATTCCGATGCCCGGGCGCCACAACGTTTCGAATGCCCTGGCGGCTTGGGCGCTAGGTTGGCGCCTGGGGATCGACTTCGAGGCAATGGCCGTTGGCCTGGCGTCATTCACGCCGTCTGCCATGAGAATGCATTTCGTGCAGACGCCCGGCGGCTACACGGTCATCGACGACACCTACAACGCCAACCCGGCGTCCGTAAGGTGCGCTATCGACGCCGCGATGCAGCATGCGGGCGGGCGCCGTGTCATCGCGGTCCTCGGAGACATGCTCGAACTGGGGGACGAGGGGCCCTCCGTCCATGCCGAGCTGGGCGAGTACGCCGCTCGCGCAGGGGTATCGGCGGTGGTTACGGTAGGACCTCTAGCCGCGTTTGCTCGGGCATCGGCGGTGGACGCCGGTTGCGATGTCGGCCTTTGCCGCGCGTGCGCCGACAATCCCTGTGCTGCTCAGACAGTCGGCGAGTTGGCGAAACCAGGCGATGTCGTGCTGGTGAAGGGTTCCAGGGGAATGCGTATGGAACAGATAGTGAGCGCGCTTGCCGGCGCGGCGGGGTGTGCCGGGGAGTTAGGTGATAGATGATGTCCGCGGTTCTAGTTGGCTCTTTGGTGGCAACTGCCATAGCTCTTGTGACGGCGATAATCATAGCGCCGCCCATCATACGTTCGCTCACTCGGCTCAAGGTGGGACAGGTGGTCAGAGACGATGGGCCTGCCTCGCATCTGGCCAAGACAGGCACGCCCAGTATGGGCGGGGTGATCATTCTCATCGCCACGCTGGCCGGGAGCCTGTCTGCAGGCGGCCCGCACTGGCGCGAGCTGGGATGGGCTCTGTTTGTCAGCACCGGGTGCGGACTCGTTGGAATGCTGGACGATTACATATCCATCGTCGCCCATCGGCCTTTGGGCCTTCGGGCCCGACAGAAGCTCCTGTTTCAGCTGGCATTCGGGTTGGTTCTGGGCGCCTACGGCTATATCACGCCGGGGCTTGGTTCGACAGTTGTGATTCCTTTCGCCAGAGGCCTTCAGTTCGACTTGGGAGTATGGTACATACCCTTTGTGGCGTTAGTACTGGTGTCGGCGACCAATGCTGTGAACCTCACCGATGGCCTGGACGGTTTGGCAGGGGGTACGGTAGCCATAGCGGCCTTTGCCTACGTGGCCATTGCTTCCCGACTCAATCTGCCCGCAGTAGGGGCGTTCGCAGGCGCAGTCGGCGGTGCATGCCTGGGCTTCGTATGGTGGAACGCCCACCCAGCGGCCGTGTTCATGGGCGATACAGGGTCGCTGGGGCTCGGCGCTGCTCTTGCCGCCATGGCGGTGTTGACCAAGACCGAGCTGCTCTTGATAGTGATCGGGGGCGTTTTCGTAGCCGAAACCTTGTCCGTTGTGATCCAGGTCGTCTCGTATAAGCTCACGCGCAAGCGCGTGTTCAGGATGGCTCCGATCCATCACCATTTTGAGCTGGCAGGCGTGGCTGAGCCCAAGATCGTTGTGCGGATCTGGATTGTGGCTGCATTCTTTGCCGCGCTGGGATGCGCCGGGTTGTAGACCCGGTTTCATACCCAGCAGGCTGGGCATAAAGAGAGGCAGAAGGGAGGGACGCCGGCTCGCCGGCGGGCACAGCATGA
This sequence comes from uncultured Clostridia bacterium, assembly GCA_964471415.1. GTDB lineage: Bacteria > Bacillota > DTU025 > DTU025 > DTU025 > UBA5389. The sequence goes on from CAYYHF010000104.1 coordinate 3,341, forward strand.
GTGAGCGCAAGGGTCTGCCCGACTTGATGATTTTCATCGCCGTGCTCGCGTTGCTCAGCATCGGCATAGTCATGGTGTTCAGCGCCAGCTCAGTCATGGCCTACCACGAGCTGGGCGATGCATACTACTATTTGAAGCGCCAATCGATGTGGGCGGTCATCGGCCTGGCGGCCCTGATTGTCTGCATGAACATCGACTATCACGTATGGGCCAAGCTTGCGGGGCCGCTGATGGCGCTGTCGTTAGTCGCCTTGGTGTTGGTGCTTGTGCCGGGCATCGGCGTTCTGATAGCTGGCTCTCGGCGGTGGTTGGGTGTTGGTCCGGTGCGCGTGCAGCCATCGGAATTTGCCAAGCTGTCGATGGTCATCTTTCTTTCAGCCTACCTTTCCGGTTCGCCTGAGCGGGTCAAGAGCGTTGTGCGCGGGATACTCCTTCCTCTGGTTCTTGTGGGCGCCTGTATGCTTCTGGTGCTGCGGGAGCCGGACCTGGGCACGTCCATAGGCATGGCAGGGGTGGCGTGGCTGATGCTGATGACCGCCGGCGCCGATCTCGGCTGGCTTTTCGGCGCGGCGGCGATGGCTGCGCCGGCAGTATACCTCTATGCCCGGCATGACCCGGTGCGGATGAGGCGTCTCACTTCATTCATGAATCCCTGGGCCGACCCGCTGGATTCGGGTTTCCACATTATCCAGTCCTTGTTGGCGCTGGGCTCGGGCGGGCTTGTCGGTACGGGGCTTGGGCTGTCGAGGCAGAAGTTTTACTACCTGCCCGAGCAGCATACGGACTTCATATTCGCCATTATCGGCGAGGAACTGGGCTTTCTGGGAGCCGCCGTGGTGGTGTTTCTCTACGCGTTGTTTGCATGGCGGGGCTTTCGGGCCTCGCTCAATGCTCCCGATGCTTTCGGATCATTGCTTGCATCGGGCATAACCATAATGGTGGCTCTGCAAGCAGCCATGAACATCGCAGTCGTCACCGGCTCAATGCCGATAACCGGGATCACGCTGCCGCTGATCAGCTCGGGGGGGTCTTCCCTCGTACCTATGTTGGCGGGCGTGGGTATTCTGCTCAACGTGACGCGCCAAGCAGGACACAGATAGGCGGGAGTTGTATCAAGTGAGGAGCAAGCGGTTCTTGCTTGCCGGAGGCGGCACCGGCGGACACATTTACCCTGCGCTGTCAATCGCACGTGAGCTCTTGTCGCGATATCCGGGCGCCCGGGCGTTGTTTGTCGGAGGTCGGCACGGCCTCGAGGGCGAACTCGTTCCGAGAGAGGGCTTTGAGTTCCGGGCCATCGCCGTATCGGGCTTCGAGCGCAGATTGTCCTTGGGCACATTGGTCACTGCCGCTCGTGCAGGCTGGGGCGTGGCTCAGTCGTTGTCCATCGTGGCGCGATTCCGCCCGGATGCAGCCATAGGCACAGGCGGGTACGCATCAGGCCCGGCCATATTGGCCGCGTCCATGCTGGGAGTGCCGGTGGTCATACACGAGCAGAATGTGGTGCCCGGAGCAACCAACAGAATGCTGTCGGGGCGCGCCGGCATCGTCGCCATCAGCTGGGAGGAGTCGCGTAACTACCTCAGGCGCCCAGAGAGAGCGGTGCTTACCGGGAATCCGGTTCGGCCCCAGATCATGACCGTCACCCGCGAGGAGGGGCTTCGCGCGTTCGGCCTGGACGGATCTCGCCGGGTGGTGCTGGCGTTTGGAGGCAGCCAGGGTTCGGCCAGCATCAACCGTGCGTTCATTGGCGCGCTGCCTGCGCTCATGGATCTTTGCAGAGCTCAGTTCGTGTTGGCAACGGGCAAAGGCCGATTCGAGGAGTCGGTGGCTTTTGCCAGGGATGCGGGAGTGCCTGTAAGCATTTCCTCAGACGGAATAGCTAGGGCAGGGCGGGGGGACATTATCATCATGCCATACATTTACAATATGCCGCAGGCACTCGCCTGCGCCGATCTGGCGGTAACCCGCTCTGGCGCGATAACCCTTGCGGAACTGGCTGTTCGGGGCGTGCCCGCAGTGTTGGTCCCGCACCCTGCCGTGCCCGACAACGTCCAGGAGAAGAATGCGCGGGCGATGGAATCGCGGGGGGCGGCGCGTGTGATGCTCGATGGCGAGCTGGAGCCGGCGGCGCTGGCGCGCATGATCGGGGCCCTCATATCGGATCGGGGCGCTCTTCGCGCGATGGCTCAAGCTTCGCGCGCGGTGGGTATGCCCGATGCAGGCCACAAGGCCGCTGATTGCGTGGAGCAGGTCATGAGGCGGTCCACCCTGTAGCCTGTGCGGCCTGCAGCATGAGCAGGCGGGCGCGCCCTCCGGTCACAGGACATGCTCTCCCATGGGCCTTTGGGCATAGGATAGAGTCATCGGGGGAGCGGAAGCAGCAGAAGAGGTGCAGTCTATGGAAGATGGCGAACGCATTCACTTCATAGGAATCGGCGGCAGCGGAATGAGCCCCCTCGCGCAGATCATGTCCGGTCTAGGCTGGCGCGTGTCGGGTTCTGATATACGTTTTTCCCCCCATCTGGCGGATCTTGCGGCTCTGGGAGCCCAAGTCTACCAGGGTCACGACCCTTTGAGTGTCCAGGATGCGTCCTTGGTTGTGGCATCGGCGGCGGTGCCGCCTGACGATCCGGAACTTGCGACCGCCCGCTCGCTGGGAATACGCGTGATCACCCGGGCTGAGCTTCTGGGCGAGATCATGAGGCCCCGCCGGGGAATAGCGGTTACGGGCACACATGGCAAGACCACCACTAGCGCCATGATAGCGCTGATTATGGAGGAGGCTGGACTGGATCCCACCGTTGCTGTAGGGGCCGGTCTGCCGTGGCTTGCCAGCGGCGGAAAGGCGGGGCGCGGCGAGTTCATGGTGGCTGAAGCCGACGAGGCCTACCGGTCTTTTTTGAAATTGGAACCAGAGGTTGCAGTAGTGACCAACATTGACGATGATCACCGCGACCACTACGGCTCGTTTGAGGCCATAGTGAGCGCGTTCTCGCAGTTTCTTGCGAGGATTAAGCCCATGGGCATGGCGGTGCTATGCGCTGACGACCCTAATGTGGCACGTGCAGCCGCTGGGCTTAAGCGGACGGTGGTTCGCTACGGGATGACGGCCGAGGCCGACTATGCAATGTCAGAACCGCGTTCGCTCGGGCTGGGCTCGCGATTTGCGGTCGCGCGTCGCGGGAAGCCCCTGGGACAGGTTGAGCTTTCGGTGCCCGGGATGCATAACATGAGTAATGCCATGGCCGCGATTGCCGTCTGCGACCAACTCGGTGTCCATTTCGATTTGGTGCGGGCGGGACTCGCACGCTTCTCCGGCGCCGACCGCAGGTGTCAGATACTGGCCCGCACGCCCAACGTGACGCTGATCGACGACTACGCGCACCACCCTGCCGAGATACGGGCGACGCTGGCAGCATTGCGACAGGCGGCAAGCGGAAGGCTGGTAGCCGTGTTCCAGCCCCAACGTTTTTCCAGAACCAAGCTGCTACATGACGAGTTCGTCCGCTCGTTCAGCCTCGCGGACGTGATCGCGGTTACTGAGGTCTACTACGAGGGTACCGGAGAATCGCCTATACCCGGCGTCACCGGGGAACACCTGGCCCAGAGTATCGAGGCATACGAAGGCAGGCCGGTATTCTTTCTGCCCGACCGGGACGCCCTCGAAGGTTTTCTGAGGGGCGCCGTCATTCCCGGCGGTACCATCGTTACGATGGGCGCGGGCGACATATACAGGACATCGCGGCGTTTCGCCGAAGAGCTACTGCGCTCGGGGGCGCGACCCGGGCCATCGGAAGACGGGCGGTGGTAACTCGATGACGAGCATGGTCAGCGGCGAACAGGCAAGGTGCCTCGAAAGGGTCTACGGCGGGAAGGTCATGGTATGCGAGCCGATGAGGAAGTACACATCGTTTCAGATCGGCGGCCCGGCTGATGTGCTTGTGGAGCCGAGCGATGTCGAAGCGCTACGGCGAGTGTTGCAGTGGGCATGGAGCGAAGGCCTACCCGTTTTCGTTTTGGGCAATGGCACCAACCTGATCGTTGCGGACGAGGGGATTCGGGGAGTTGTGGTCCGAGTGGGGCCGGGTCTTGACGGCATTTCATTCGATGGCGAGTCCGTCAGAGCAGGAACGGGAGTGAGCCTGCCGGCGTTGGCCAGGGAGTGCGCCGACCACGGGCTTTCGGGGCTTGAATGGGCGGTGGGAATACCGGGTTCGCTGGGGGGCGCCCTGACGATGAATGCCGGTGCATACAGCCACACGGTGGGCGATGTGACCCGGGAGGTGAAGATGGTGGGCCTCGATGGCGCCCCTTCGGTGAAAACAGGGGAGGAGATGCAGTTCGCACAGAGGTCCAGTCGGCTCTCGCACGGCGATTCCATAGCCTACCAGGCAGTGCTTGCCCTGCATCGGGCCGATCCTGCCAGTATCCGCGCCCGCATGGCGGAGTACATGAAGGACAGGAAACTGAAACAACCTCTTCACCTGCCTAGCGCGGGATGTGTGTTTCAAAATCCATCGGGCCGGGGCGCCGGCAGGTACATCGATGCGGCCGGGCTCAAGGGTCTTCGAGTGGGCGGCGCGGAGGTATCGCAGGTTCATGCGAATTTCATCGTCAACACAGGGGGCGCTACCGCCCGTGACGTGCTCATTTTGATGGGCGTGATCCGACGAACCGTCTATGAGAAATTCGGCGTGGATCTACTGCCCGAGGTGCGGGTAGTAGGCGGTTAACGCCGATTTGGCCGAGGTGGAATCCATGGAGTCGCTCAGGATAGAAGGAGGCCGAGAGCTTCGCGGGGTCGTGTCGGCGCCCGGCGCCAAGAACTCCTGCCTCAAGCTCCTGGCTTTGTGTATAATGGCCTCTTCCGAGTGCACTATCTCAAACGTGCCCTTCATAACCGATGTTGACACTATGTGCGATTTGCTCAGGTCGGTCGGAGCGGGCGTTCGGCATCGGCAGCGCTCCACGGTGTCGGTGGATCCAACGCCAATCGCGTCCGCCCGTCTGCCTG